>CAZIEC010000043.1:0-1914 GCA_964538145.1 uncultured archaeon | reverse complement strand
GTAGAATTTTTCTGGTTAAATGGTGAACAATATTCAGTAACGGGATCTGGTTATGATGAAGATGGTATTATTTTAAAAAATGGAAAACCTTTTGAAATTAATAACAATCCAACATTCCTTAGATTTATAGAATCTTGCGTAATCAATAATAATGCGAAACTGATATATGAAGATGTTAAAATTCGAACAAAAGAATTTAAAGAAAAACCCATAAGACGTGTTCTAGGTTCTCCTACAGAAGCTTCTTTACTTGTTCTAGCCGAAAAAGCTGGTTATATTATTTATGACCTTAAGAAAAAATATGAAATTGTAAAAGAATTCTCTTTTAAATCTGAATTAAAAAAAATGACCACAGTCTGCAGGAATACACATGACCATAATGAGCTTATTGCTTTTAGTAAAGGAGCTCCTGAAAGAATAATTGAAATAAGTTCTCACGTGGAAAATGATGGTGAAATACTAAGATTTGATCTTGAATTAAAAAATGAGGTTTTAGAAAAAATAAAAGAATTTGCCATTAAGGGCTATAGAACTCTTGCAATTGCTTGGAGAGAATTAGATTCAAATTTAGAATTGAAAAGGAATAATATCGAGAGAGAGTTGATCTTTTTAGGGTTTGTGGCAATCATGGATCCACCTCGTCCAGAAGTTAAAAGAAGTGTTAAAGAATGTGAAGAAGGTGATATTAATGTAGTCATGGTTACTGGGGATCACCCTGCTACTGCGAAAACTATTGCAAAACAATTAGAAATTTATCATGAAGGCGATTTAGTAGCACTTGGTTCTGAAATTAAAAGTATTAACAAGGAAGATTTTAATAAAGTTTCAGTTTTTGCAAGAGTTGAGCCCCTTGATAAGCAATTAATCGTTGAAAGATATCAAGAACAAGATAAAATTTGTGCAATGACAGGAGATGGTATTAACGACACTTTAGCTTTGAAATTAGCTAATTGTGGAATTGCCATGGGTATTGCTGGTACTGATGTTGCAAAAGAAGCAGCGGATATGGTCATCTCTGACGATAATTTCACTTCAATTGCTAAAGGAGTAAAAATTGGTAGGGGTATATTTGCAAAAATACGTATGATCATTTATTTCTTTATATGTTTAAATATAATGGAAGCAACTATTTTCTTCTTTTATGAATTCGTACCTTTCTTTAATTTATTTTCTTCAGAATGGCAACATATTTATATTTATGGAATTGTGCATTCTTTACCATCTATTGGTTTAGTACTGGATACCCATCCTAAAGATGTGATGAAAGAACCTCCAAAAAACACGGAAGATTTATTAACTGGCAAGATGTGGATGTTATTATTAATACAAGCTTTTTTAATGGGTATGGGCTTGGTTTTAATCTTGGAATTAACTTTAAATGGTGTAATCCCTTTAAATAACTTTAATCTTGATCCAAATGTAAGTTATTTTAATCCTCTCTCCACAAATTCAGAATTAATGGCACAAAAAGCTAGAACAATGTTCATAACAACTTTATATATTTTAGAAACTAATTTTATATGGACTTTTAGGCGCCCAAATAAATCCCTTTTTAAAAGTATAAAAGAAGAATTTAATTATGCACTATTATTCATCTGCTGGCTAACATTAGGCATACATGTAATGTATATTTTCTTTTCATACCCAGTCAATAATTTCATTAATGATGTAAGTGGATTAAACTTAAATATTAATTTCATGTACTTAAGTTGGTCGGATTGGCTATTATGTATTTTATTTGCCTTACCAGGGATATTGGGCATAGAAATTGTAAAATTTATTGCTCGTAAGCGTAAAATTAGATTCTAAATCTCTTCCATTTTATATTTTGCTTCCATTTTTACCCAATTTCATGTTGCTAAAAATGTTGATGAAATGAGAAAAATTTTTAAAAAATTTTATTGCTTATTAATT
>CAZIEC010000042.1:0-16678 GCA_964538145.1 uncultured archaeon | reverse complement strand
TAACCAGAAGTAAATTGGGAGGGTATGCGATAACAGGATGGACAAATAGTTCTGGAAAAGGCAATTATGATATTTACGTGTTGAGAATCTCAGATAATGGTACCATCATTTGGAATCAAACTTTTGGAAGCACCGGTGAAGACCAAGGTTATCAAATAATAGAAAGTGGCCCTTCAAATTTCGCTATTTCTAGTACTTTCATAAATGAAACCGCTCTTTTTCCAAATTCAGATTTTTTAGTGATTAAAATGCTTGATAATGGAACTCTGATGTGGAATCGAACATATAGTGGTCCAGAACAAACATCAACAAGCATGGTAGGGGATTTGGGTCGTTCAATAGTAGAATGTAGTAATGGTGATTTAGCGCTAGCTGGAGTCACTGTAACTAATACAGGGCATTCAGATGTTTGGCTTTTTCGAGTTTCTCCTTTAGGAATTAAGAAATGGGAAAGAACATATCATAATTTGGATATTGATCGTTGTTATACACCTCATTCGTTAATTGAGTGCTCAAATGGAGATTTTGCCATTGCCTGCTATACTTATAATTCCACTAAATCAAATGATGTGTGGCTGATACGCACGGATCAATTTGGAAATCCTAAGTGGAATAAAACCTTTGGGTCAGATGGATATGAAAGGCCGGAAGCATTAATTGAGTGTCAAAATGGAGATTTTGCAATTATAGGTAATACTAAAGGATTTGGGGCAGGTGGGCAAGATGCATGGCTAATTCGTACCGATCCATTTGGAAATCAATTATGGAATAAAACATATGGAGGTATTGAAGAAGATAAGGCATCTCAAATAGTAGAGATGCTTGATGGTGGCTTTACAATCGTAGGGACTACTCATAGTTTTGATATTGGTCAAGGAGATGGATGGATAATTCGCACGGATTCTTTTGGAAATGTAATCTGGAACTTAACTATTGGTACCATTAATGGTGATGGCTTAAATTCCTTAGTAAGTTTAGGAAATGGCAGTTATGTTTTAGCTGGAATTACTCATGAATTTGGTGAGGTTCTTTCGGACATCTGGATCATAAAAATTCAAGTATCAGAAGCAGAAAGCGATTCTTACGCTAATAACCTTATTAAAGGATATGAATTATTAATTCTAATTATAACACCAATCTTGTTAATATCAATTATTTATTATCGGATGACTAAGAAAAATAAAATTATTCAATAATAAGGTTAAAGCTTTTTTTTGTTTGAAATTGGCAATGAGAGAAATTAAAAACATAATTTTTAATTAAGTAGGAGGATAAAAGTCATATTCTTTTAGAGAATTTAACTCACGATCAGCAGCATAAGGTATAAAACCATTGGCGATACATTTCTTATAGAAATCGAGTTTTAAAGAATATGACTGAGGATAATCTATTATCAAAACAGTCTTATTTATAGAACGCGCTAAATTTAAGTTAGAAATTGCATTTTCTTGCTCCACCTTGCTTGTTGGGCTATTGTCCATGTAAAATAGATCTTCTCTACCTATTCCATCAATGCAGTTAATATACGTGTTATTTTTAAGCAATTCATCGGCATTTTGTACAAATACAATAAAATTTGAACTTACTGTAGATTTTACATAATTTGAAATATTTGCAACAAAATTAATCATCTTCCAATCACTATGGCTCGTTATATTTTCATAATATTCATAAGCATCAATGATGTCCATGTATATACCATCAAAACTGGCATTAATGATTCGATCCAAATATTGAAATATTACATGTTGCCATTCAATCATCCAAAATTTTACTTTATAATTTCCAGACCATTCGGGATTTTCAACATCTAGCCAAGAAGGAGCTCCAGCATCTGGAAAGCCATCATTATTTTTATCCCAACTTTCATTCCAGTAAAATCTATAATTCTCAGCTTCTCCTATGCTGATATAAGCAATTAACAATTTTCTAGCATCCCCGCTTGATTTCATGTAATTAATGTCTTGAGCTGAAAATTCTCCTGTTTCATTACTATTAGAAGAGTAATCAATTATCATTAAATCATATTTAGAATTCCTAACAGTTTCGTTATCAATGTCTTGCAACCAATAAGCAAAATCATCAATTGTAAAACCATTTATTGCAAACGAAATTCTTTGTAATTTATTAGGAGTTAATAATAATATCGATATTAACGGCGTGGCAATTAAAAATCCACTAATAAGGAATAAGATCAAAAATATCATCAAAACAGCTTTTTTATTCATTTAAACCGTGCTCCAAATTGAATCCATTAATTATTTAATATTAATATATTATTTATAATAATCCATTCACATTTTATAAGTAAATTTACAATTTGGATAATTACTGCACTCTAAAAATCCACCATTTAAATTTTTATGAATTTTAATGAAATCTTGATTATAATTAAGAATTGCATTTTCTAATACTTTCACGCTATTTTTAAAAAGCTTAATTTCATTCCTTAATTTAGAGTTGAATAAAGGACCTCTCGGATATTTTTTTAATTTCTTTACTTTATTTAAAAAATACTCCTTTAAATTGAAAATGAGGTAAGTATCATGTATAAACAAAGAAAGAAATTCATTCTGTATGGATTCTCTAGCTTTAATTTTTTCATATAGTTTTTCTTGGATTTTGGCTTTGATATGGATTTACCTTTATAATTTAATCCTTATTTAATTTAGATTTAGTGTCTATCAATAAATAGCTTTATATTTTCGAAATTTTTATGATTCTATCTTCAAAAATCTTTCATGAATGGATAAAAGAAATTAGAACATTTTAGTTTTCTACTATTGGTGGTGGGAGATATATCTCTCTTTGTTCAGTTCGTATTAATGACCTAGCACCTTCAGGACAATGATGAACGCAAACTCCGCAGCCTAAACATTTATTTTCATCAACACGTGATTTTCCATTTATTAAGTTATTTGCCTCAATTGGGCATTTCTCCACGCAAGTGCCACATCCCACGCACTTACTCTCATCCACGACTGACATGTATGAAGTTAAAGTATGAAATGGAAATATTCCACGATAATAGCTCTGAAAAAGGATGCAACAACACTTACAACAATTGCATATTGCATTTTCATTTTTATCAAGATTAAAATCGTCATGAAATGTCTTATGCACGAGTCCCTCTTCTTCTGCTTCTTTTAAAACTTTTTTTGCCTCTTCTCTCGTAATCTGCTTACCAAGATTATGCTCAATAAAATAACGGGCAAAATTTCCAAAATGAAGGCACCTGTTTATATCACTTGCTGTTTTACAAGGATCATCTAAAAGAGCTTTTTCGAGCTTGCAAGGACATTCCGAAAGAGATATTATATCCTGTTTATCTATGATTTTAGATGCTTCATGTAATGGTAAAACTTTTTCTTGTGGCACGCTTAACTCTTTTTCGATGGGAATGACTCTAGCAAAGATAGGCATCTTTTCTTTGAATATGGGCATCAATCCCTCATAATTAGTTTGAGTTACTTTTGTTGCCTCTTGAAACATTTTCTCGTAAATTCGGGCTAATTTCTTTTTCTGTTCAATCGGGCGATCGAGTCTTACAAGAGAATACTCAAATGTATCAGCAACGGGTGGCAATAACCTATATTCCATTATATCCGTATTTTCAATTGGTACATCCATTATAAATCCATTATCCATTAATGAATTTAGCATTTCCATTAACTCAGCGTCATTCATGTTTGTCCTTTCCTTCAATTCCTGAAATGTCAAATTAGGTTTCCTAAAATTCAATAAAAATTTCACTTGTTCCTCATTTAAAAGTGTTTTCAAAAGCTCAACTAATGTTTCATTAGCTTGGAAAAGTGGATTTCCAGATGCCCTTACTATTAATTTAGCTGCTTTATACCATATCTTTTCTGACATTTTTCAAAAATATTAAAGATTATTTGAAATAATTAATTAGAGAATCAATCTTTTTATTAATAAATTTTTATTTATACCACACTTCTTTCTTTTAATCTTTTGAATTGAAATTTATTAACTCCTATAAATATTTTCAAGTTGTATTATTGTTCAATACGAATAGATTAAATTGTTAAGATTTGTATAATATATTATAATAAAGAAAGTTAAAAATTTATTGAAATAATTTATATGTATTATGAATAATCGTTGTTAATATAAAACAGGTGAAATTATTTATGGTGGTTTACACATTAATTGTTGGTCTTGTTTTTTGCGTGCTTGGTGTTTTTATGAAACTAGGTTGGTTAAACTTCTTAATCTTAAGATATGAATTGTTTCATAAAGTTGCCCGTAAGAAGGAGTTTACTGTTAATAAAAAAGGGTTGGCAAACTTCTATACAATTCTGTTTTTTGTTATAGGAGTACCCCTTTTGATTCTAGGGATTGTAGAGTTAACCATCTCAGATCTATATCCATATGAAATTTCATTATGGATTTGGGTAACTTGCCTTGTTATCGCGTTCATTGCGATTTTATATGTAAATTTGAGTCAAAGATTTATAATACCCATCGAAAAGAGCTGAGTCATCACTTCAAAACTTTTTTTAAATTTTTTACCTATATAGAAAGGTAAATCCGCATTACATAGTTTTTGGATAGAAAAACTTTAATAGGCTTTAAGGATATTTTAATTTTTTTTTAATAAAAGATTTTTACTATTTTAATGTAAATAAAAGAAAATAGTTAGAAAATATTTAATAGTTAAAAAATAAACTTTTTATGATGTAAATATGAATAAAGAAAATCTAAATATGAAAAAGCGAAGCAATACTTTATTTGATGTTATAAAAAACACACCATACTATTATGCAACATTAGGATTTATAAGCGGGACGGGGTTAGAAGAAAAAGAAATACATAATAAACCTTTTATAGGAGTTGTTAATACTTGGAATGAATTAAATCCAGGACATAAGCACTTAAATATTTTAGCAGAAGGCGTTAAGAGAGGCATAATCGAGGCAGGTGGTATTCCATTTGAATTTTGTACAATTGCTCCATGCGACGGTTGGGCTAATGGAAATGTAGGCATGCGCTTTATACTTCCACAAAGAGAAATTATTGCTGATTCAATCGAGGCTATGATCGAAGCCCATCGATTAGATGCAATGGTAACCCTTTCTAGTTGCGATAAAATAAATCCGGCAATATTAATGGCTGCTGTGAGATTAGATATTCCTACTATATGTGTACCAGGTGGTCCAAATTTCTTTGAAATACGATTTTCGCCTGAATTTAAAGGTATTGATAATAAATTATATGATGATTTTAAAAATAAGACACAATGTGTATCGTGCGCTACTTATGGAGCATGTGAATTTATGGGAACTGCAAATACAATTCAGTGTTTAATGGAGGCTTTTGGCATGACCTTACCAAATGCTGCTACAATTCCAGCAGTAACTCGAATGAAATACATGATCGCAAAGGAATCTGGAAAACAGATATTAGAATTATTGAAAAAAGAGATAACTCCGTCAAAAATAATGACCGAGAAATCATTAGAAAATGTAATAATGGTGGATGTGGCATTAGGAGGTTCAACAAATTCTGCGTTACATCTTCCAGCAATAGCTAACGAAATGGGTATAACATTTGATTTAGAATTATTTAATGAATATAGTAAAAAGATCCCAACTTTAGTAAACGTGTCACCTTCAGGAGATTATGGAGTAGTAGATTTGTATAAAGCTGGCGGAATTCCTGCATTGTTAAGTCGATTAAAAAAATTTCTACATTTAGATTGCATGACAGTTTCAGGAAAAACAATTGGTAAGTTAATTCGTAGAATAAAAGTATTAGATGAGAAAATCATTCGACCATTGGATGATCCAATTTTTACAGAAGGAGGAACTGTTGTATTAAAAGGAAATATTGCACCTCAAGGTGCAATCGTTAAGCAATCAGCAATAGCAAATAAGGACATGCTAGTATTCAGAGGTCCCGCTAAATGCTTTAATTCAGAGGCAGATGCAATAAAAGCTTTATCCCTACATGAGATAGAAAATGGTACAGTTATAATTGTTCGATATGAAGGACCAAAAGGAGGGCCCGGGATGCCTGAATTAGTAGCATTGACAGCCAATTTAATGCTTAGGCGAGATTTAGATCGAGTGGCATTGATAACAGATGGGCGTTTTTCAGGGGCAACTGCTGGACCATGCATTGGTCATGTTTGTCCAGAAGCTTATGTTGGAGGGCCAATTGCGATTATTGAAGATGGAGATATCATAAAAATAGATATTCCTAGTCGATCCTTGAACGTTGAATTATCTGATGATATCATTAAAAATAGAATGAGTAAATGGACCCCCTATGAAAAAGAAATAAAAAGTAAGACTTTATTAAAATACAGAGCATTAGTAACTTCAGCTTCTAGGGGAGCTATCTTGGAATTTAATTAATTCTTTTTATTCATAATTATTAAAATGAATTTTATTTTTTAAGAGAGTAACTTTAAAAATTTAAATAATAATTAATCTAAAAAATATTATAAATAAAAGAAGTTATCATCTATTTAAAATAAGGGGACTAAAATTAAAAAATATGGATTTTTTAGCAAGGTATTGTGGATAGATGTTTCAAAAGAAATCTTTTATGAAGAAAACATACCTGAAGAAACATATCGTAAATTTCTTGGAGGTTATGGTCTGGCACTTAAATTAATTTATGAAAAAATGCCTATAAAATGTGATCCATTGGGATCAGAATCAATATTAGGATTCTTTCCTGGTCTATTAACTGGCACAATGGCTCCTTTAACAGGAAGATATATGGTTTGCGGAAAATCGCCTTTAACTGGAACATGGGGAGATTCTAATAGTGGGGGATTTTTTGGTCCAGAAATAAAAAAATGTGGATATGATGGTATATTTATTAGGGGAATTGCGAAAGATCCAAAATATATAACAATTATTAATGGGAAAAAGCAAATTTTAGATGCTTCTGATCTATGGGGTTTAGATACTATAGAAACTGAAAATAAAATAAGAGAAAAGCATGGAAATGTAAAAATTGCTAGTATTGGACAAGCTGGAGAAAAATTATCGTTAATTTCGGGGATAGTCAATGATAGAGGGAGAATAGCAGCTAGGTCCGGTCTTGGTGCAGTCATGGGGTCAAAAAAAGTTAAAGCTTTAGTAATTAAAGGTAATAAAAAAATTCCAATAGCTAACAAAGATGAATTGATAAGATATTCTCGTGAATATAATGAGCAAATAAATGCAATAAATGTAGGAGCAATACACATGTGGAAAACTATAGGGACTAGTTGGTTAAATGAAATCTCTGGAGTTATAGGAGATGCTCCAATTAAAAATTGGGGGGGTAATTATATTGAAGATTTTCCTCAAGATAAGCTTCATAAAATTTCTGGAGAGGAACTTAATAAATATAAAGTTAAAGATTATGGATGTTTTTCATGTTCTGTACGATGTGGAGCGATAATGAAAGTACCAGAATTAGGAATTGAAGAGACTCATCTACCGGAATATGAAACATGTGCTGCTTTTGGTCACCTTTTGCTAAATGATGATTTAATGTCATTATTTAAGTTAAATGATTTGTGCAATCGAGCAGGAATAGACACCATTTCTGTGGGATCAACTGTTGCTTTTGCTATAGAATGTTATACAAATGGTATAATTAAGAAAGAAGATACGGATGGACTTGAATTAACATGGGGGAATTCTCAAGCTATAATTGAATTAGTAAAAATGATAATAAATAGAAAAGGTCTGGGCGATATTCTAGCAGATGGTTCCAAGAAAGCTTCTGAAAAAATTGGCAAGGGAAGTGAAAAATATGCCATGCATTCAATGGGTCAAGATCTTCCAATGCATGATCCAAAACATTATAAAGATCTTGGCTTAACTTATGCTTTTGATCCTACTCCTGGAAGACATACCGCAGCAAATTTAGATATGGCTGCTCAAGGCCCACTTACCTCAAATTCCTTTATTAAAGGATTTATTTTACCAAAAAAGTTCAAAAGACCAGGAGAAGATAGAAGTGAGGCATTGAAAAGGATACATGCTCTTTGTCAAACAAGGAATTGCTTAGGAATGTGTATTAGCACGCATCATTTTATAACATATCCATTACGTGAATTAGTTAAAGCTGTAGTTGGATGGGATCTTTCCATAGAAGAAATTATAAAAATTGGATTAAGGATACAAACTTTACGTCAAGCTTTTACAATTCGAGAAGGAAAAATTCTTGCGAAAAATGAGTTACCTGGTAGAGTAATTGGAGACCCTCCATTTAAAAGTGGACCACATAACGGAAAAACAATTGATTATAAAAATGAATATAAGGCATACTGTAAAAAAATGGGATGGAATCCTGAAAATGGTTATCCATTAAAAGAGACTTTAAATGCTTTAGATTTAGATTTTGTAATTAATGATTTATATTAAAACTTTAAATTAAGAATACTAGTAAAAGTATGGGATATAAAATGAGTTGGAATACCTATGACCCACTTGGAATGAATAGAATCGTAAAATTTCCTGAATTATATGAAATCCGTATTTCTGTTTATTCTCCTGAATTAAAATCTTATACATCAAAATTTTATTTCGTTGAGTATAAAAGTAAGGCAGGAAATGCAATAAGAGCAGGACCACATGCAATGGATTGTAAATATTCATCTGTAGATTTATCTTTTGCTGGTTTTATTTTTAGAATTGAATATGCGTGTTTAAAGGAGGATAATCTTTTTATTAAGGTAACTCCCATGGCAGTAGAAGATCCATTCACATTAATTTTAGTCGAAGTTCTTAAAGCATGGGATCTTACTGGAGATGTTGAGTTAAAAAATGATGGGATTATTTCTTTTCCTTGTAATAATAGAAAACATTTAAAAATACACGCCTATCAAGATTTTCATTCAAAAGATTATAATGGAAGGGCTATTACGTCAGGTGTATATTCGAATGAGGCAGAACTAATTGAAGATTTAAATAAAACAAATTGCCTTAATGAAATGTTAGGAAATGGAAAAATTGCAGTTCTTGGTTTCTGTGCGCGATTACCATTAAAAATTCGATGCTATATTGAAGGAGATGATAAGATTTTAGATATCGATAAAATAGTAGAAAACTTAAAATTACAACATGAAAAAGAGCGTATAAAAATAACTGGAGGAGAATTTGAAGGTTGCGCAAGAGCAGTAGAATCCATTATTAACTGGTGTATTGCATGGGATCAATTGAATAAAAGACCATATACTCCAATTACACGTGCTTGGATTGATAGATACATGGTAGTGGGCAGAGTTGATAAAACAGTTCGAGGGCCTTTACTTGGCTTATGGGATAACCTATTTAATTCGATTTTACATTCAATAGATAATAAAGAATTATCTGAATCTAATATAATAGAAGTATTGGATGATTCAACTCTTATTGATAATGAATTTCCTCCAAATTATAAAATTTCTGATCAATTGGTTTCAGGAGATAGAAGTCAACCTCCAATTGGTTCGATGATTTTATGGAAAATTTATAGAAAGTTTGAAAATAAAGACTTTCTAAAATGGGCATATCCCAGATTAAAAAAATGGCATATGTGGTGGAAAAAGAAGAGAGACGGAAATAATGATGGTTTATTAGAATGGGGTTCAAATATTCGCGCCAAAAGACCAGGAAATAATGCTAGGTCTCTATTTGGGGCCAAATGCGAATCTGGAATGGATAATAGCCCCCTTTATGATGATGCTGAATATGTTAAAAAAGTTGGAACAATGAATCTTTCAGATATAGGTCTTAATTCTCTTTATACGGCAGATGCTCTTTTTCTTTCAAAAATGGCAAATATTCTGGGCCATAAAGAAGATCATGAATTTTTTCTAAATGAATGGGAATCAATGAAAATGAAAATAAATGAAGAATTATGGAATGATGAAAAAAAGGCATACATGGATAAATTTTGGAATGGAGAATTTAGCTCAAGAATTTCTCCAACTACTTTTTATCCATTACTAGCAAAAATACCATCTAAAGAAAGAGCAGAGCTTCTCATTAAGAAACATCTCCTAAATGAAAAAGAATTTTGGGGGGATTTTGTCATACCATCGATTAGTCGAAATGATCCTGCTTTCAATGATCAACTTTATTGGAGGGGTCGGATTTGGCCTTCAATGAATTATCTTGTCTATTTAGGCCTTAGAGAATATGAAATGGATTTTATTGCTTTAGAATTTGCAAAAAGAAGTTTTAATCTATTTAAAAAGGATTGGATTCAACACGGACACAGTCATGAAAACTATAATGCAATAACAGGTAATGGTGATGATGCCCCTATGCCAAATAGCCCTTACATGGAAGGTTCGGATAGGTTTTATAGTTGGGGGGCATTATTACCTCTAATGGGAATTGAACAAATCTTGGATGTGGAAATAGATGATGGAATTAGGTTCGGATGTTGTTTTCTCAATGAAAGAAATACTTTATCTAATATTAAAATAAATGGTTTTAAATATCAAATTGAAACTTCAAAAGAGAGAACAATAGCTTATCGAGAAAATATAAATTTCTTTTATTCCAAACCAGGAACTATAATAAGAAATTACGTTATAGGTAATAATTTTGTAAAATTTAGAGCTTATGGAAATGGAGAAGCAACCTTTAAAATACAAGAGTTTAAACCAAAAGCAAATGTTTGTGCTATCATTGATGAAAAGGAAAAATTAGAATTATTAGCAGATCAAAGCGGTATAATTGAATTTTCTTCAAAATTAAACGGAAAGTATAGTAATTTTATTTTAAAAGTAATGTAAATTTTAAGAAAAAAAAGAATTAAGTTGAAAATATTAAATCATGATATTAAATTATTTAAAATTAAAAACATGAAATATAATTAAGAGAAATAATAAATAAATCGTGGAAAATACTTGATAATTGGACTTAAATAAATGGTAATATGTCAATTAAATTAAATGATACTTATAGAATTTATAAAAATAGTAATTTATTTTAAAATAAAAGAAAAAAAAAGATTTTAAAATGAATATGATCAAAGGTATAATTCCTCCATGTCTCACTTTTTTTGATAAAAAAGGAGATCTTGATGAGATAAGTTTTCGTGAACATGTAGATTTTTTAATTAAAAATGGTGTAAATGGGATATTCTTGTTAGGATCAGCAGGTGAATTTGCTTATCTTTCTGATAAAGAAAGAATGAAAATTTTAGAATGGGGTGTTGATCAAATAAATGGTAAAATCCCCGTTTTAGCGGGTATCTCATCACCTTCACCAAAAATTTCTATTAAATGGGCAAAAATAGCAGAGAATCTTGGTGTAGACGCTTTAATTTCGATTTGCCATCCTTATTTTCCTTTAAATATGAATGACGTTTATTCATATTTTAAAACAGTATTAGACAAGATTAAACTACCCTTTATAATATATAACTTTCCAATGATAACAAATTATGATATCAATTTAAAAATATTAAAGAAATTATCTGAAAAAGAGAATGTTATTGGAATTAAAGATACTACTGTTGACTTTTCTCACATTAAAGCAATAAAAGATGAAATTATTAGAGAAAATTTTAATATTTTTATTGGAACTGATTTAATTTATCCTCAAGCTTTAGAAATAGGCATTTATAATGCTATTTTAGGGAGCACGAATTTAATTCCAAGAATTCACGTAGATTTATATGAAGCTGTATTAAGGAAAGATAAAAATAAGATAAGAAAAAACTTAGATTATTTTTATAAAATAATTAAATCAATTATAACATCCTACCCAGTACAATATCAAGTCTTTATTATTAAACACGCTCTTTCAATTTTAGGTCGAGAAATAAACAGTATTGTAAGAATACCTCTTTCTAATATTAAAGAAAGAAAGCTAGAAAAATTAAAGAATGATTTAGACTTTTTGAAAGAAATTCATGAATATTAAAACGTTTGTTTTTTAAGGATATTTTAAAATTTTTTTAGAATTAAAATAAAAGTATTAATCATTATTTAGGGTTTAGGTTAAACCTGAAACAAAAAATTAAAATAATAATATTCTTAATAACTTGAAAAATACAGACTTTTTAAGCTTTTATTTTCTAAACCTTAATGAATATTAACTTATAAACTAGCAATTATTTGAATTTCAGATTTAATATATCAGTATAAAAAATTGCCTAAATACATTATTTCTTTGTATTAATAAATTGAGGTAATAAAATAATCAATGTTTATATGCTACTTGATCCTAAATTTGTTATATCTATAGTTTTTAGTAATATAGAACATCTGGACTCTAAAATTTATGGAATTATTAAATAAATTTATTATATAAATGCAATCTCATCTCTAATCTCCATTATAATAATAAAAAAATAAAATCGTGATTAAAAATAACTTTAACCAATAAATCCTGCTTTTTTTAGAGCTACTGTTGAGATTCTATTACTTGGTCCGTCTCCTCTAGCTACGTTAACACTAACCTTGCCTTGAAGAGCCTCAAAGATCTCTGCGACGTCCTTATGAGTGAATCCTGGACACAACATTACAGCTTCTATTGATTCGCTCTTCCAATAATCCTTAGCTACTTGTAATGCTTCTTTTTGATTTTTAACAACTACTGTAAATAATTTATACATTCCGGTATTAATCATGCTATTATGTTTTTTATAATCCGCATCTGGAGCGTGTGCAATAAATAGAGCTTTAAATGTCATAGTTTTAAGATATCATTAAAGTTTAATAAAATTTTTCTATCCAAAAACTATATAATGCGAACATATTTTTTTAAATAAAAAAAAAAAATAAGATTTAGTTTAATATACCGAATCAATTCTAAACCAAATTGTATAACGACAATCTCCTAAATCATAACGATAACCAGACCAATACCATCCTTTATTTATATAATTGTGCCACGTGGATGGGCTGAACCACCATTGAAATACGGGGTAATCATCATCACCAGATGTGGAATCATATTCGGAAGCTTGAACTCTGATCTTGCAATAAGAGTCATATGAAAACAAGGCATAATGGTAATTGTTCCAGTCAAGAGCATCTCCCTTACCCGCACGAACCCAATCATCACCCGCATCGTCAATCTTATCGAGATGATTATCATATAAGGTTCCACTAGAAGCACAACTTGGGAAATATGCTTCTCCTATCCAAAGCTTGAGGTACATTTCGCCATCTCCCATCAACCAACCTTCATGTTCGTCATCATAATAAACTTCGTCAATGAATACGGTCAATTTGTAGAGATCATTGGAGGCATCCACGGCATAAGCGCCACCTGGAACTGGATTACCATTTGGATCTGAATTCATTTCCAAGGCAATAACTTGAGCATACTGAGACCAGTATAAATCTTCAGGTGAAACTCCAATGTTAAAAGGAGAAAAATCACCATCAAGATCAATCCCTAATACGGATTTATAAGCTGCCCAAGCCAATTCTGAACAATAATACCCATCTGGAGCTATTTCGGGATCTGCAGTGTCAATTCCTACTTGTTTTCCAAGCCAATTCCAGTCGTATCCTTCGTCCAAACCAATTTTGCTCACGGCAAAGTCAACAATAGCTTGTCTTTCAGATGCGGTCATTAACACGCCACCAGGTTTTAGAACTCTCATTGCAACCACGTTTCCAGCATGATGATTCACCACGGTAATGAATCTTGATGTGCGTAAACCAGAATCGATTGAGTCTTTAGTGGAATGGACAACCCACGCTTCCCCTGCGGGAACCCAAGTACCCTCTTCAGTAGCCCAAATTTCATGATATCCCGCAATTCCTCCAAATATGACCGTATGGGACCATTTCCCGGGTATGAGATAATCAAAAAAAGTGTCATCCGTTCCTAAAAGTATGATATCTCCTGGCAATAAGTTATTCGGGCTCATGGTATTTGTTCCAGAACTGGCAAAAGAAGCTTTTAATCCAGAAGTTGGCGTTTTTACATCTAAGGTTGGAGCCACAATCCTCGAAACTGCAGCTACCGGGAATGAACTGAATATCATTAAGCTTATGATAAATATTGCAATTGGAGCTAATAATACTCCTTTTTTTGTTGTCATGAATTTCATCATTAAAAATCACTTTTTAGAAAAAAGATGATTAAAAATTATTTAGATAAATTAGTATAAAAAGATTAATATGAAATTACTAATGCTTTAAGAATTTGTGTAAGAATATTATTTATTTTTTTAAAGGACATAAGTTAAAATAATTGAAAAGAAACTTAGAATGGTTGATAAAAATTTTTTTAAAATCTTTTTAGCTAAAAGTAATAATTTTTAAAGTTATTTCAATAATTATTAATTTTTTTTGTTCAATTTAATTCCTGGAATTTAGCTTAAAGCATTATATAATTAAGAAAAGAGTAAAAAATTTTGTTTTAAATTAATTGTAAGTCAAAATTCCCTTATATTATTTATATTCTTTCTAAAAATGATAAAATAACATCTGTTGAGAAATAAAAATTATTTTCTACCAGCATATTTAAATTTTGAATTATTTCTTGCTTATTTTTTAATTTTTTCTTATTTGCTAGTAAAAGAATTCCCAATGTCCCTATAATTTTTATGTTATAAAAGTTAGCAATATTACGAGCTTTTTTTTCATCAATAAGTAATAATGGAGATTCATATTCAAAACAAAGATTAATTGCTTCAATTTCACCTCTTCCAAGATTTAATTTTGATAATTTAAACAATTTAACATTTTTTATTTTAATCCAACCTTGTTCTATTTCGTATTTCAATAATTCTATTTCATTCAGATACTTACCTTCATGTTTAACAATTTCATTAAACACAGCTTTTGGAATTAATAATTCATTAAAAAGTAATTTAAGTAAATTAAGTTCATTTTTTTTAAGAAAAGCAAGAAGAGGAGTTGTATTTGATATTACAGTGTATTTATTCATAATTCTTCTATAATTTTTATATCTTTTTTTAATTCATCAAGATCATAATTTATTGGAATTTTAAACTGAGATAGTTTTTCTAAAAATTCCCAAATATTAATAGAACTTAATTCTACGGCTTTTCCTATTGAAATTACTTTATTCTGATATAATTTTAAAGCGTGCTCAAGTTTCCATTCTGGAATTGCCCTGCTTAATAATCGCCTTATAACACTTGATTTATCTAATTTCTCTATTCTTGCTATATATTCCAACTCTTTAACCATTTCATCTGGTAATCTGGAAGTTAATGTTTTTCCCATATTTATAATCACTAAATTAATTTGTTTTAATCACAATAAAATTAATACAAAATTAAAAAATAAATATTATCATTATAAAATTAAACTAATAATGAATAACATATTTAAATCTTTTTTAAATTTAAATTTTATATTCAAACGAAGACCTTTTTTAAATAAATTAGAGTTTCCAACACCTAATTATATACAACGAAATAATTAATTTAGCATGGAGGATTAATTGTTTTCTAGAATGTAAATTCATGAGATATATAGGTAAGTAATTCAAAATTGAATGCTGAATTATTTAATTCGTTATAAATAATTAGCTGACATAAAAAACTTTCTTAAAAATATTTAAAATAATTATACCAGAAAGTTAATCTTAAATTAATTTTTTAAGTTTAATCATAAATTTTTTAAAACAATAGAATTTGACTTAATGAAAATTATTTCTAATATTATGAAAACTTGAATGTCTCGCTCATTGATTTTTATTTAAGCTTTTTAATAATTTAATGACGCTTTTTATCTTTTTTCTGTTTAATTTCAATTTATTTGAATGATATATTGAAAATGGTAAGTTTTCTTCAATAATAAATTGTTTAATCTGTTTTAATGCTAAAATAATTTCATTTAATTTAATATTTTGATATTTTGGAGCAACTTTAATCTTTATATTCTCAAAAAAATTCATGATATTATCGAGTAAAAACTCGGCATATTCTTCTTGCAAGAGTAAACTAACCAACACTGTCATTCCAATAAGATTTCCGTGAATATAGCGTGCTTTTGTAATATATTCTAAACAATAACCTAAGAAATGTTCGCTACCTTCTTCTGGCCTTGAATTTCCCCAATTTTCGCATAATTTTACTTCTTCATACAAGCAATTAACCAAAATTGTGATTCCTTTTTCTGAAACTTCTGAAATTTCTTCTGTTTCGCTCATTAAGTCATGTACGATGTTTTTTGCCTTTTGAAATACATTATAATCGAATCTTTCATTTATTTCATCTCTAGCTAACTTCCAGTCTCCCAGAGCAGAAGTAATAGAAATTACATCTGATATGCCGGCTCTGTTCAACTCTTTTGGGCCTCTTTGAATTAAATCAAAATCGATAATAATTTTTTTTGGAGATGTATCCCCCATATACCTTACTTTGCTATTCTCTCTTACAGCGATGGAAGAGCATAAAAAAGCATCAACGGAAATAATTGAAGGGATTAAAATAAGGTTAATCTCTTTTTGCTCTTCATCTGTGAACCTCCAAGCGAAGAATTTGGCAGTATCGCATATTGTACCTCCCCCAATGCCTATAATTGAAGTATTTGGGTTGAGTAACGCTTGCGTGCTATCATATAATCTATTTACCTTTATGAAATCCATCGAATCATTAAAAATTACCTTTTTTGGCTGATTTTTTACCTCATTTTTAAGGATGCTCCAAGGTTCTTTTTCTGTGAATAAGATATAATCTCCAATAGATTCAATGTAATCAATGGATATTTGATTAC
>CAZIEC010000041.1:0-17188 GCA_964538145.1 uncultured archaeon | reverse complement strand
ATTATGCAATAATAGATGACCTAGATTCAGATAACATTCCTGAAATTGCAGTAAACTTGGAAAATCAAAAAATAGCAATATTTAGTGGAGCTAATGGCACCATAATTAATTCATTCCCAATTGATATTGATTATTCCAATGAATTTAAAATAATAGGTTCTAAAAATTCCTTGAATATGACTTATTTGTTTATCTCTGGAGATAAAATTATAGGTGGAACAAGAACATTTCAGAACATATCTATTTATTCAATTTCAAAAAATAGTCATAAAATTGAATACTCATCCCTAAGCGAAGTTATTGAAGATGAACGAAAATTTAAAATTTATCCGTTAAATTGCGATGTCAACGGTGATGGAGTGAACGAGGTTTTAATATGGAAGGAACTTCAACCACTTTTTTCCTTACAAAAAGTTAGCCGATTTATCATATTTGATTTTAAAAATAAAGAGGAACTTGGTATCATTAATCAAGATTATGGTATTGAAAGCGCCCTTACTATTAATGACATCAACCAAGACGGAAGACCAGATATTCTCATTAACTCATGGCGGACCCTTTTTGCTTTTAGCTCCGAAAAACCAATTGGTTTTTGGCTTTCACCATACTTTCCTCTAGGCGTTCCCATATTTATTGTACTCCTATTTTTATCAATTTTTGGTTTTGTCATGATCCTTCTATTACGAAATAAAATAAGAATAAATAAAGAATCCATTAAAAAATCCAAGCTTTCAGTTGCAGTTAACGTGATTGTAATAGTATTAATGACCCTTACTTTCACATTATTCTTAGCAATGGTTAATATATTTAACAGGACGTTAATAACAGGAGATCCCATGACTAATATCGTCATCACCTTTCTGTTCGTTACAATTACTTGGTACGTGCTTTTACCCCTTACAGCTGCGATATACAATGCTTTTGCCCCCACCTTTGCTTTCATTTTCATAAAGCTGAGAAAATTATTTTTTAAATTCTCCAGAGGCTATCAACACAAAATTCTAGTTGAAGACCTTTCAGATAAGCAACAGCTCACCACGATTGTCAAGTTGAAAAAAGTCATTCTCCCATTATTGCTCTCCATATCGATTGGCTTCTATGCATACAATAGTTTAAGCCCTATTTTAGGGTTTCCTCAAGGATTTGATGAGTTTAACGGCACTGATTTCTTCAAGTTTCTCAATGGCTATGCTTTATTATGCCTTTTTCCAATGGTACTCACTTTCGTGATATTCTCCTTCTTGTTTTCAGGAAACTTCCTTTTGGACGATGCTGGTCTCATTTATGTCAAGATATCTAAGAAAGTGCGAAGCCCAACCGACATCGAGCCGATAAGCATCTGGGCTCAATCATTCATTAAAGGAATTGCCGGGTTTTCAGCAATAATAACTTTCATTCAATTTTTCACGACAATAGACTTATCAGGTTTTTTTAAAGCAGATGAGATTATATTCATGCTTTTTGGGTTCTTCTTCGTAAGCGTGCTTTTTGCTGGATTGCCATTTCTGACAGCTTTTAGCTACATACTGCTCTCTCTCGAAATTTTAGAGTTCTCTTTAGATCATAATAAAGAAAAATTATATAAGTTAATGGAAAAAGATGGTATTGACGCCACTCCAGTAAAAATTTCTACCATTACTACTATAAAACTCCCTGAAAATCAAAATAGTTAAATTATTAACCCAAATTAATTATTTATTTAATTTCTTTTTTTTCTCTTCCCCATTAATGCTTGAATAATAATTTAAATTACTGCTTTAATTCATATTTTCCTTTCAATTTTAATTGGAAAGTAAAAGAATTGCTCTTTATCCAAAAATAAAAAAAATATGAAAAAAAATAGGATTTTAAACATCTGACTTAATGTACCAGGCAGGAACGCCGACCTCCGCTATTCCCCCATCGACTGGGATGTTGTGGCCGGTGATAAAGTCTGATAATGGCGATGCCAAGAACAATGAGACATTTACAACATCTTCAATAGTACCTAAGCGGTTCAATGGAGTTTTTACATGTCCATCCTCCATCGTCATTCTCATTGCTTCTTCGGAGTTGTTATATATTCCTGTTACATGATAGCCTGGTGAAATTGCATTAACTGTAATCTTTGGAGCTAAACTCTGGGCAAGCAACTTAACCATAGCAATGACACCGGCTTTTGCAATTGAGTATGCTGGTATCTTGTTATCCACTTTCATTCCAGCTATGGATGCTGTATGAATTACTTTACCTGCTATTGGCTCAAAATCTTGCTTTTTCATCCGTTTACAAACAAATTTTGATACCAACCATTGTCCTTTAAGATTAATATTTAGCAAGCGATCCCAATACTTTTCTTTCAATCTTAACAAGTCAGGTCCATAAGGATCGCCTACTCCAGCATTATTGTTCAAGACATACACGTTGCCCAATTCTTCAAAAGCTTGTTTTGCCATTGCTTCAACTTGATCAGAAACGGAAACATCGCATTTTATCGGGATAACTTTTTGACCGGTTTCGGATTCAATTTCTTTGGCAGTTTTTTCAAGTAATTCTTCATTTATGTCAACAATTACAACATTTGCACCTCTTTTGGCATAAGCAAGCGCAAAACCTCTCCCAAATCCAGAAGCTCCGCCGGTAATTAATGCACCTTTTCCTTCCAAAAATTTTTCTTCCATTTTTTAATTTACACCTATTAAAATTTTAATTAAATTCTATACATCACTTTTAATAAAATGTGCGGGAACGCCCGCATCAACAATTCCACCATCAATAGGGAAATTATGGCCCGTTATAAAATTGGAAGCTGGAGCTGCAAGAAATAGCACCAAGTTGACCACATCTTCCACGGTACCTAATCTATTTAAAGGTGTTTTAACACCACCTTCTTTAATCATGTCCAAAATGAGTTTTTCATCATAATTATATATTCCTGTTGCATGATATCCTGGAGATATTGCGTTTACTGTTATTTTTGGAGCTAAAGTTTTTGCTAAGACTTGAGTTAGTGCAATAATTCCTGCTTTTGAAATGCTATAGACGGGTAGAGCAGAATTTACCACGATACCGGCAGCAGAAGCCGTGTGAATTATTTTTCCAGCAAGAGGTTCAAATTTTTGCCTTCTCATCTTTTTAGCGACAGCCTTACTGACAAGCCATTGCCCTTTTAGGTTAACATTTATTATCTGATCCCAGTGTTCTTCTTTCCTTTTGATGATGTTAATCCCATAATGCGTTCCAATTCCAGCATTATTGAACAAGATGTACACATTATCGAGTTCTTCAAATGCTTGTTTAACCATGGAGTCCACTTGGTCAGATTTAGAAACATCGCATAGGATTGGAATAATTTTTCTTTTTGTTAGATCTCGTATCTCTTTAGCGGCATTTTCCAGTTTTTCTTCATTAATATCGACTAATACCACATCTGCTCCTCTTTTAGCGAATTCAAGCCCAACACCTTTCCCAAATCCGGATGCTCCTCCGGTAATAATGGTACCTTTTCCTTCAAGGAAATTTCCATACATTTTTTTCATTCCCTTATTGAATATTATTTATTTATCATTAATCTCTAATAAAATAGTTTTTAATTTAAATATTGAGTAGTCATTTCATTTCTTTATATTTTTTCTTTCTTTCTCTTAAATTTGCTTGGTAATATAAAGGGAATTCATGGCATGCATGATGATAAGTTAAACAATATGAATTAAAACTGGAAGATAAGCATTAGGTTTTTCAATTGAATTGAAGGCTTTAAAAAACGTTTCTAAAAAATTATAGCAAAAATTTAATTATATAGATCACCTTAAGATTTATTACTAAAAAACATTGAAAACTTTTAGTGAACCGAGATGGTAAATAAAATAATTCCATTTTTAATTAATGTTGGCGATGTGATACCAGCCCGTTCAAAAGCAACTCTTCTAAACGAGCTAGCAATGGGTCTTATTGAATGCATTAATATTTATAGTAAGAAAATAAGCAAGTTAGGTAAAATTAGTCGCATAACTACTTGCTTTTGGCCCGTTAAACTCATTCCGTTGAATGAAACAAGAGCTTGTGTTTGCAGTTATCTCTTGAACAAGCAAGAAAAGCTAAATGTGGGAAAATTTGCTCAATTTCCGCCAGATCCGGATAATGTCATAAAAGCAGCAGATCCAGAATCTTTCTTGTCAGCATTGCAATCCTATAACAGTACTTATTTAAAAAAGATAAAGAATTTCAAGAGAGGAACGGTCATACAAGAAGCTTTATTTAGTGCAAATGAGATAGAATATTTCAAGAATTTTTTCTTGAATCAATATGATATATCTGCGTTTAAAGAGTCCTATTTTGTCTTGGAAGGAGGCCCCATACCAAAAAGCGTTGAACAGGCCCGGATCATCCCAGAAGTTTATGATTTCATTTCTCAAAAAGATGTTAAGGTTCTTGATGAATTTGGAGAAAAAATAAAAAGATTATGCGATATTTGGATAAAAAAAGGAATGCAGAAAGCTGAACAATTAAAAGGAAAAAAAATTGATACAAGTACAGAAGAAAAACAATTAGCTTCTTTGAATAGGGAATTAGAGGAAGAAAAATCCCGCAAGATTGAGGCTACACCAGAAGAACTTGTAAAATCTGGTAAGTATAAAATTAATGATAAAACATCTGATTTCTATAATAATCTTAATAATTTGAAGAGCAGTGTTGATAGATTAAGAAATGCGATAAACAAAAATGATCTTTTTGAAGTAGAAACAGCTCTCAAGGATCTTGAGATAAAATATAAAGATTTGGGTAATACACTAAATAGATACAAGAATGAGATATCACAATTGAAAAGTAATGTTCAAAAAGAGATTTCTGATTTAGAAAAATCAAAACAAGCCAAGATAAGAGAATTGGAAAGAAAAATATCCGAAATAGAGTCAAGGATACAACAAAAGCATAGTGAGTTAGCCTCGGACATATCTTCATCTGAAACAATCGTAGCGAAAATAAAGCAAGAAATGCAATCTTGTCTAGATAACATAGAATACATTAAAGATAATGAAATGACGCAAGTCCAGGAATTTTTCAAGAAATATTCAATTGAGATTAAAACTAAAGAAGTTGTGGTCGGCGTGCCAATGTTCATATTTTACTTTGCAGATCCCAACACTCATAGGACCACTGAAAGGGCACCAGTCTTGCCAATCTTGATAGAAAAGGGAAAAGTCCATAGGACAAAAGTCACAGAAGCGTTTCGAGCAAAATTAAGGGATTTAATGAATAAAGACAATCAAATGATCAATTTAGTTGACAGTAAAGGAGAATCTGGGAACTTAATGGACATGAAAAACATAGATACGTTATTAATTGATGCCATTAATGATCTTAGGATAAGGAAAGTTATAGGCAAGAAACAAGCTGAACGAGCTAAAAATATCATAAACAATCTTTTGTGGTAAATTAAATTTAATGATTATTAATCAAGTTGTTTTATTAATTTTCAATTCTTTTTTTAAAATGTTATTTCTTTCACGAAGATTAGTTAGTTTTTTTAACTCTTTAAAATGATCTTATTTTAACAAGTCTCACAAAAATATATTCATGATAAAATATTCTAATTGATATCATATTTTTATTATTTTTCTCTATGAATGAATTAAATTTATATACAATATTTATCAAGCAGAGGGGTTGATCTTGAAAGTAAAAATTAGAGTTAGAATGAGCGCAAGTGATGCGCATTATGGTGGAAATTTAGTTGATGGTGCCAAAATATTAGAACTTTTTGGAGATGTAGCAACTGAACTCTTGATAAGGCATGATGGAGATGAGGGTTTATTTAGGGCTTATGATGATATAGAGTTTTTAGCGCCGGTGCATGCTGGAGATTTTATTGAAGCAGAAGGAGAAATAACTCATATTGGCAACACGTCAAGGAAGATGAAGTTCGAGGCGAGAAAAGTCATTACTTTAAGGTCAGATATAAGCGATTCGGCAGCAGATGTATTAGATCCTCCAATCGTAGTGTGTAAAGCTAGTGGCACGTGTGTCGTACCAAAAGAAAAACAAAGAAATAGCGGTAATTGAAAATGGAAAAATTAATAATAACAGCAGCTATATGTGGTGCTGAAGTCACTAAAGATCATAATCCAAATGTTCCTTATACTATTAAAGAAATTGGTGAACAAGCAGAATCTGCTTATAATGCTGGTGCAAGCATAATTCATTTACACGTGCGAGAAGATGATGGGACGCCTACCCAGAGAAAAGAAAGGTTTCAAGAATGCATTGAAGAAATTAGAAGTAAATGTCCTGATGTAATAATATTGCCAACAACTGGAGGCGCTGTAGGAATGTCCAAGGAAGAGAGATTACAGCCAATATACTTAGAACCGCCCCCTGAAATGGCCACTTTAGATTGTGGAACAATGAATTTTGGTAAGAACGAGATATTTGTAAATACAGAAGATATGATAAAATATTTTGCTAAGGAAATGTATCAAAGAAACATTAAACCAGAATTTGAATGTTTTGATAAGGGAATGGTGGATACAGCGATTAGATTAAGAGATGAAGGCATTTTAAAAGAGCCCATGCACTTTAACCTTGTACTAGGCGTGAGAGGAGGTATTAATGCCACTGCCCGTGACCTTTTATATCTAGTTGAGAGCCTTCCAAGTAATTCAACCTACACGGTTACTGGAATTGGTAGGTTTGAATTTCCAATAGCAACCATTGCCATCGTGATTGGAGGCCACGTGAGAGTTGGATTTGAAGATAACGTGTATATCTCAAAAGGAAAATTGGCAGAATCAAACGGGCAATTAGTAGAAAAAGTGGTGCGAATTTCCGAGGAATTAGGGCGAAAAATCGCCACACCAGTAGAAGCTAGAAAGATATTAAATCTTGAAGGAAAGTAAAAACATTTTGAATAAAATCTATATTTTTATTAGAATGCAATCATCTCTCTATAAATATATATGTGAATGATGCTAAAATTATTGAATTTGAATTTATAGATTATTTGACAAAAATGGAATTAGATCAAAAGGTAAGAGAGTTAAAAGGATTACGCTTGTTCGGGTATTCTTTAGGAGATCTGGGGATGTCTCTAGCAAATATATTCACGAATGTTTTTATATTCCAATATTATGTTTATACAATTAATTTAAACTCTCTTTTTGTTTCAATAGGCATCACGTTTCAATTGGTTATTGGAGCAATTTTTTCAATAATTTTTGGTGTTATTGTTGATAATGCAAGACCAAATAGGCTTGGAAAGAGAAGACCTTTTCTTCTATATGGTTTGCCAATATGGGCAATTACTACAATATTAATATGGACACCACCATGGAAATGTCCTCAAGATAACCCAATGTTCATGCCAACAGCAATATATTTTTGGATAGTCGTGATAATACGTTCAATTGCAAGAACCTTATTGTTTAATGTGTATGTTTCAATGTTCCCTGAGCAATCGCAAACTATTGAGAATAGAGAAAAAGTTGCTTCAATTAGATCTGCGTTCTCGATAATTTCTTCCACATTTGCCTTAATGTTGCCACTGATTGTCCAAAGTTTGCTTCCAGACCCTTTAAATGTGAAATGGTGGGCTCCTTCTGGAAAAATAATGACATTTTATATTCCAATTATAGGATTAATTTTTACGTTTTTTGGAGTAATTTGCATTATTTTAATATATTTTTCTGTAGATGAAAGTTTTTATTCGAATATACATAATCATGATATTGAGAAAACTACAATCATTAAAGCTTTTAAAGGATTATCTAGACCAGCGAGGGATAAAAATTTTAACAAGTTAGTTTTAGTAAATTTCTTTAGTGGAGTTAATGGAAAAGCATTTGGTTTATTGGTATTTCCATTTCAAATGTATGTTTTATTGTTTGTTTCTTCTCAATATTATATTTACATATTCATTTCTATTTTTGGAAAATTTGGATGGTATTTCACATGGAAAGCAATTATTAAGAAAAAACCACTCCTGAAATCTTATGTTGTCTGCTTGATTTTTGCAATTGTAGCTTCTGGTTTTGACATCTTGTTTTTAATGAAAGATTTACCTGATGTTATAAAAATGATCCTATACATCACGACATTTAGCACCATACTAGGCTCAATGTATGCATTTCCACTTTTCGGAATTCCTATTATGGCTTCCTTAGTGAATGAATCTGCAAGAAAAATGGACAAGGATAATATAGATGAGTCATTATCTAAAATCTCGGGTTCATATTATGGTTATTCTTCTTTCATGTCAACCCTCGGTCCTGCTTTTGCTTCCATTTTTGTTGGTAGCATTTTAACAGGAGAAAATGAGAGGAATCCGACCATAATTACACTTTTATTATTTTCAGTAAGCATCTTTTATTTAATTGCGTTATTATTTTTAAGAAAAATTAAGTTTAAAGAGAAAAAACATTATTTTATTCAAAAATTTCAGGATGATAATGTCTTTTTGGAACAAAATTAAACTGAAGCAGTAAAAAATTATTGATTGAACCCATAATAAATATTTTAAGATAATATGAATATATATTTTAACGATCTAAAGATTTTTTTAAGAGATATTTCTTATATCGCTCAGATATTGCTCAGATATTGGATTATCTTAATATGAAAATAAAAATAACAAATATATAATTAACATTTGGGAGGATTTTATAGATAATAAGTAAAAAAATATCCATAAATCTCTAATTTTTAAATACATTTTTATGAAAATATTTATATTTTAGAATGTCCATTAATATTATGGACGCAAATAATTAGAATAGACAATAGGTTAAAAAATTAAAAAGTGATGAAAATAAATTCAAAAATTTTGTATTTAACAGAAAAACAAATTAATATTTTAGAAAATTTCTTTAAAAAAATAGATTTTCCAATTAAAAATATATCAAATGAATTTGATATAGAAAAAGTTTCTTTAGATATAAGTAATCAATATGAAAAAACAATAAGTCCAGGTCAAGTAGAAGCAATAATTCTCCGTTTAATGGGCAAACAACTCTCGAGTAAAGAGCGAACTCAATTATATAATTTACGCAAAAAGATCCGAAGATATGAAAGGTTTTTAAATAAATTTAAGGAGTGGGGTAAAAAATATGATTATGTTTTTAAATTTTTAATTCTTGGACTTACAGATGAACAATCAAATTATCTATCAAATATTTTTGTTGAACCTAATATTCCAACAGATAAAGATATTTTAGGAGTTCAATTTTTCACGGAATTGATTGAAAATATTGATAAAATTTTTATTAAGTTACAAATTTGGGATATCTCTGGAGATGAACGATTTGAGGTATTAAGATTAAAATATTATAAAGGGGCACATTCAGCAATTCTAATATATAATAAAGAAGATCCAAATTCAATCAATATTATCAAAAAATATTATGAAGAATTAATAAAAGCAACAAATTTAAAGACTAAATTTATTTTTAAAAGGAAAATTATTAAAGAAGTTCAAATGCCTTTAACTATAATATTTATTGGAAATAAATCAGAGATCTCAGCAGAAAATATGACTTTTATTAAAGAAAATATCACTAATAATTGTTTTGAAATTAAGGATATAAAAGATAACCATTTTTCTGAAATAATAAAAATAATTACTTCCCAAATCATTATAATGATTAATAAATAACTTATATAAAATTTTTAAGATTCAATACTAAATAATAAATAATTAGATCATTGTTTAAATGATTCAAAAGAATATCTAAAAACTATTTTTTTTAAGAAAAAGTATTAACTGAGAAATTTTGTCAAAATTAACCTAATTTTATAAAAATATCAAAATATGCATCTTCCTTATTTTTAGATGGGTGAATTTCAATTATATCACAAGAAACTTTAGTCTTTAACACTTTCTCAAGAATTCCTTCGGTAATCCCGCATGCTATATATATATGATAATTATGGTCTTCCGTGTCTGACAAAAAGGGTGAGTTTTTAAACCTAAATAATGCACTTTTACCTTCTGGATCAATGTTAATTACCGAGATTTCAATGTCTGGCGAAAAAGGATCATACACTCGATAAAAATTCTTAAAGCTTTCTAAATGCACTCTAGAAATTGGGTTTTCTTTTAAGCGTTTCATTTCTTTAAAAATTGTAGGACCAAAAGTAAATTTAATGTCCTTTATAGCATCCTTCCCAATTTGTTTTGCTAAACTTTCCTTGTTAGGAAAATGCTTTTTAAAGCGTGAAATTAATGCTTTATAGTAAGAAATGGCTAATTCAAGCGGAATGTATCTCTTCTTGCTGGCAAAATATAACTTGTAAGCTCCGACTTTTTTACTGAAGATCTCATTTTTAACTTCTAAAATGGAAACATATTTTGAGACAGTATTTCTCGAGAATTTTGTTGCGTTAGCAATATCGGATATAGTGACTCCACCCGGGTTATTACGTATAAATTCTAATATTTCAAATTTATGGTTCACGTGCGATTTTATAAGACTCACCAGATCTTCTTAAAAATATCTTATTTTTTATCTCAATCTTTATTATAGATGTTCTAAATTTTATTTAAATAATTTGATATTTAATAATCAGTAATAATTATTAGTGATCAATATTGCTAAAACTTTAAATATCCCTTTAACCTATTTAGTAAATTATAACATTAAAATAATTATTAATAATGAAGCCAAAAAATTTTTTCATTACAACCATTGTAATCCTTAGTTTAGGAATTGGGTTAATTCCTGGGGGAATCTTAATTAATATATCTATTGATCAAGAGGTCCAGAATTCTATTGATGAAGGGCTTTTGGGTATTCGAGAAGAAGCACTTCCAATGATTGAATCAATGGTTGCAGAAATGGGCATTCCTAGGACTCTTAGAAATATTAGAGAAATAGGATTGGAAGATACAGAAGCATTAGTGAATGCTACATTTTTCATGTTCTTGCTGAATATGACACTACATCAGCCAGAAACATTAGGGATCGTACCTATTTCATTATTTTTTGATAAATGGATTCAATGGGTCCTTATCATACCAGTTACCTTTAGTAGTGCCATGCAAAATATGGGATATCCTCCCATAAAAGGAATTTCAGAATATTTTCAACAAGATTTATGGTATGGGAATGCAAAATACTTATTATTGGAAGGTTATGGAACATTACCAGGATTAATTGGAAATAACTCGATGGGAACGGGTGTTTTAGAATTTTTAGAGTTATATGATAAAGCGAATGGAAATCTTACATTAGAGCAAGAATTGGCCCAAGGTTATAATACCACGTGGAATAAACTTTCAAAATTGACAGACTATTATCGAAATTATTTTGTCCCAATAGCAATTCCGATGATTGTTGCTTCTCTTAATACAATTATGCCTGAATATGCTGGATTAAACACGAAACAAATTGCTGAAAAATATTTTTATGAACAATGGGCAAATTGCTCCTTATATGAAGAAGGAATAGATTTTAGTACGATGGTGGATGAAATTAAAACCCCCTTATATGGTTTTGAAGTAGGACATTTAATACCATCAAACATCACGAGAAAATCAGTTGATTTATTATGGGATGATAATAACTTGCATTCCCTCACAAATGATACAGGCATTAACGATTGGATCGAAGCCATTGACAATGAAACCAAATTTTACGAATTATGTGATGATTTTTATCTAGAAAAATATCAAATGAATTTAATTTTGAATTGGCTGTGGAATGAATCCTTTAAATGGAATATCGTACCAGCACTCATAATTGTTCCACCTCCTTTAGGTGAAGGAATGACACTTAGTGAATATGCAGAAGTAATTTTTTATGAAGTTTGGGCAAATGGAACCGCTGATAATAAAGTTTTATACCCTTATGGATTTCCTTTAGAACTAAGGCGAATAACAGTTTATGGGTTTGAAATTGGTTATCAAAATCAGAACACGAGAGTAATACCCTCAAATATTTCACTTGAATCTGCAAGATTATTATGGAACATTTCTAATGAATTTTCCTTAGTAAACAAAAAAGGTCTACAAGAATGGTTAAATGTTTTGGATTACTCTGATTCTGCAGCTGCATATGGATTACAAGAAGCAAATCAATTGACTAAATCCCAAATGGGATTAATTCTTAAATGGTTGTCAAAGTTTAGAGATAATGTTATGCCATATCTTGCTCAAGAAAAAATGGATTTAGCCTATGATTCAAAAACTCTTGGAAATATTATTCAAATGAGTTCAATCTTAATTGGAGGGGCTTTAATTGGTACTTCAGGAACTTTTTTGATTAAAAAAGTCGAAAAAAAACCGCTAAGGTAAAAAGAGTGTAAAGATTACATTTTTGATTCCTTAAAACCAAGAATAAAGAAATATTATATTGAAAAATTTTATTTTTAAAATTATTTTATATAATATTTCAAGAATTTTCCCTAAAAATTATATGTAAACTTAACTATTAATTTTCAGTTCAAAAAACTTAAAATTAATCTCTTAAAAAAATCCTTGCGTGTTATATACATGTATGATGAGCATGCTGAATTATATGACTTAATATATCACTTTAAAGATTATAAAGGTGAAACTAAAAAGATCAGAAAATTAATTAAGAAATACAAAAGATCAACTGGAAATAAATTACTTGATGTTGCGTGTGGTACTGGTACTCATCTAAAGTTCTTGCAAGAAAAATTTCAATGCACCGGCCTTGATAAAAGCGAACAATTGTTAAGAATTGCTAAAAATAAAGTGAAAAATGCAATTTTCATGAAAAAAGACATGCTAAACATGGACCTTGATGAAAAATTTGATGTCATAACATGCTTGTTTAGTTCTATTAACCATGTCAAAACGCTATCAAATTTAAAAAGAGTACTATTGAACTTCTATAATCACTTATATGATGGAGGGATTGTCATCATCGAGCCATTTTTTACTAAAGAAACATATTTAGCAGGAACGGCTCACATGACTACTTATGATGGAGAGGACATGAAAATTGCTAGATTAAACATCTCTGGTTTGAAAGAAAACATTGCTTATTTAAAAATGCATTATTTAGTGGCTAAGAGTAATGATGATGTAGTATATTTCACTGATTTGCACGAGCTTGCTTTATTTGAAATTGAAGATTTTTTAAATGTAATGAATGAGATTGGCTTTGAATCGCAATTTTTAGAAAAGGGATTGATGAAAAATCGTGGATTATACATTGGGATCAAACCAAAAGATTAAAATGTGAATATAATTTAAGTAGTCTTTTTAACTTGATTTATGATGGTCTCAAGGAAAATTTTAGTTTTAATGATTTTATTATTTATAACGAATTAAATAATTCAGCATACAATTTTGAATTACTTACCAATATATCTCATGAATTTATATTCTAAAAAACGATTAATCTTCCATGCTAAATTAATTAATTCGTTGTATATAAAAAAATTTAAAATGATTTATCATTTTTTCGAACTTTAACCCAAGGGAGACTCTTGTTGTTTAAATATAAGAAAGGATTTAGATTTTTTAACAAACTTGAAATTTTTGAAAAATATCTGAAATTGAGCAAATTTCTATCGGAAGATTTTCATTATTAACCAAGCTTTCTCCAAAAGCATTAAGAATATATGATAAAAAGGGATTGCTAATTCCAGCAATAAAGGATGATCTGACCGGATATCGGTATTACAAGATCTCTCAAATTAAAAAAGGGATCAAAATTAAAATGCTGACAAACTTAGGTTTTAAAATTGATAAAATTAAGGAGATTCTTTCAAATTTGGAAGTAAAGGCTTAAACTAAAATTCAAGAGCTATTTAACAAAAAATTGGTTGAAACGCAATTAAAAATAAATAATTTGAAAAAAATTGAGGAAATTTTGCTCAATTTCAAACCAAATGAGTTGTTAAAAATGAGATGTACAGAACCAGTTATAAAGAAAATTCCAAAAATAAGGGTCATTAGCAAAAGAACAAAAGGTACTTACGCTGAAACAATTCCCGCTCTAATTGGCGATTTAATGAATCAAATTTCTTCAAAAGAAAATCAGGAACAATTTGTGAAGATTACTGGACCAATAATGTATATTTGTCATGACATGGAATATAAGGAAAAAGATGCAGATATAGAAGTAGCAGTACCTATTTCTGGCAGAATTACCATTCAATCTGAAGATATTGAAGTAAAAAATTTGCCAGAAGAAACTGTCTTATCTGTAGTTTATACTGGACCTTATGAAGAAGTAGGCATGGGTTGTCAAAAAATATTTGAACATACTATTAAGGATAATTATAAGCTAAAGGGTGCTGCTAGAGAGCTTTATTTAAATGACCCAAATGAAACAACACCAGAAAATTATTTAACAGAAATCCAGCAACTAATTATAGAAAATAATAATTTTAGGTGAAATGAAAAATTCCACCAAGAATTAGTGGTTCTAAAAAAAAAAAGTAAATTAGATTATAAAAAACAATTCCCAGACTTATATAATAGTTCCAACAAAGAATGTAAAATCGTGGATGTACCAAAAATGAAATTCTTTAAGATTTCAGGAAAGGGAAACTCGAATACCTCTACTGAATTTCAAAATGCTATTAAGGTACTATATTCTGCTTCTTTTACCTTGAAAATGAAGTTTGTTAAAAAGGAGGATCCAAATCAAGATTACGTGGTCCCTCCTCTTGAAGCATTGTGGTATATGGAGAATGACCAACCTTGGTCAATGAATAATAAAGAGAATTGGTACTTTGACTTGATGATCAGAATCCCAGATCACGTGAAAGATGAGCAAATAAGAAAAATGATTAGATTACTCGAAGAAAAAGAAGATTTACAAGGCATTTCCAAGTTAGAAGTCTTTGAATTTACAGAGGGAATATGCATTCAAATATTGCATAGAGGGTCATATAATGAAGAGCCTAAAACCATTAAGAAAATGCAAGAATTTATTAAAAAGATGGGTTTTGAATTAAGAGGAAAACATCATGAAATATACTTGAGTGATCCAAGGCGTTGCAAGCCCCAAAATTTAAGGACTATCTTGCGACAACCAATTAGAAGCAAACAATAATATTATTTTTTTTTTATTTAATATTAAGATAACATTTTAACATAATGATATTAATTTTACTAAATTGGTAATTCCCATATTTATCTTTAGAATATCAATCATCTAATCTATTAAATATCATTTACTGATTATGTAAATAACCAAATAGATTTTTAATTTCTATTTATTAATGAAAAGCTGAATACTAAAAAATTGCCAATCTCTCATAAGAAATTTTTTATTATTTTTGTAAGCAAGTTCATCCTTATTTACATAAAAAGGTTTAAGAGAATAATTTAATTAAAATTTGACTTAGATAAAATTTGCTTTTATAATTTTATTATTTTAACATTAGGATGATTTTTCTGCATTCCTTTCAACCAATCTAGAAATAATTGCTGTGAAACATTTACATTGAATAAAACACATATCATTCCTTTAGGAAAATATTGTGGATATCTAAGACATTTGTCCGCAATTGTCTTTAAATCTTTAAAATATGTTGGACCTTTAACTTCAATTGCAACTCCATTTATAACTATATCTGGACGTACAGAACCACGCGAAACTTCTATTTTAGTGTTTGGGTATTTCGCTTTTAAATAGCTAGCTAAACTATCTTGATAATACATTTCTGTATTATATTGTCGCATTGGAGCAAATCCTCTGATGGTTTTTTCTAATTTGAGTAAAAAATCATCATTATTTTTCTTTAATTTTTCAGAAATCTCTTTTAATTCCCATTCAGCTTCTTTATTTTTTATATCTTTGAGAATATCGTAGATATTGATATGATATCGCTTAGCAAAAGAAATTATTATATTGAGCGAAACTTTCCGTCTTAATCTAGCGATGAGTTCTTTTTTAGAACATTCAACTTTTTCTAAAATAATTTCATCAGAACGGTTATCTTCTTTTAAAATAATCTTTTTAGTTTTAATATTTCTTTCAAAGCAAAATTTTTTTAATTGCTTTTTAGTCATTCTACGAAGAATTAAATTTTTCCATTTTCTTATTTGATTTCGTTTTTTAGAATGATCAATAATTTTTCTTACGCCTTTAATAACCTCACTTCCTAATTTTTTAACAAAAGGTTTCTTTTTCTCTGTTGAATTATCTCTTTTATTTTTTTCCTCAATTTTGAAAAAATTTCCAATACCTTCTTTAGTAATCTCCTCTTTGCTCACAATTGTAGTATCTTGAGCTCTTTGAAAATTCTCCTTTATTTTTCTATTTAATTCTTGTTGATGAATGCTACAGAGTGGTATATCAAATTTTTCAATTGAATAAAGAAACTCTGATTTACTAATATCTTTTTTACAAATATAACAATAATACTTCATATAAATTCATCTTATCACTCAATATAATTTTCTTTTATTAAGTTTAATTATAAGATTTAAGTTAATTAATCAATAAAATAATTTATTTTTTAAATCTATTTTAAGTGAAAAAACTTAGTGAAAATACTAATATTAGTAGTTAAGAGAAAATTTCTACAGAATTTCAGATTAATTAATTCAATTTTTTTCTTTAAAAGATTAATTATAAACTTATGAATAATTCTAATACCATATTTTAAATTATAATTGATTTGTAATTTAAGATACTATCTTCTTCAATGTAAATAATATATGTTTTATCGATTTCTGGTTAATCTATATAAGATAAAAAAAATAGAAATATTCATACCCCATATAAATAGATTTATTGGAATAAAAGAGGAAACAATTTATTTTAAAGTAGTTTCTCTTTTACTAATTAATTTAAATATCTTAAGTTTTTTTAAAACTAATTTTTAAAAAGGTATATATAATAAAATTCAACAGAAACTATTGTTAACATCCTTGTATTTGAATAAATATAGAATTATATTTTTGAGAAAAACACTTTTATTCTTTAAAAAGATATTTTAAGTTAAATTTACTTTTAAAAAAATTAAAATTTAGAATTAAATTAGTAGAATTACTCATTTATTTAATTATGAGTATAATACATTATAGAGGTTCCGTGAATGAAAAAGGGAGATAAATATGGAGTTCATAGGGTATTAGAACCAAAAGGTACTCTTCCTCAACCGGCTTTAAAGCTCAATAATTCAACAGAAATCTATGACAATGAGATTTTAATCGATGTAGAATATTTGAACATAGATTCAGCTAGTTTTGAACAATTAAAAGAGGAAACGGGAGGAGATATTG
>CAZIEC010000040.1:1804-17898 GCA_964538145.1 uncultured archaeon | reverse complement strand
AATAAATTCATTCAAGATATTTTCATAAAATTTGGTCCATTATTGTTCGATAAAATAAAAGGTGTTGTACACGTTTTCTCTGAAGTTGAATATTTAAGGCCATTACTTATTGGTAAGAAATATTTAATCAAAATCAAATTTGATAGACCTGTTAAGAAAGTGGGAAGAAAAGGAACGTCTTTTAATGTTAATTTTAAAACATCTATAATAGATATTAATGGAATTGTCCATGCTGTTGATAACCATTATTTTTTCTTTAAAATAAGAAAAGAAGGTGAGTTTAAATCGAATGAATCTTGAAAAAGATCTGATCTCAAATTTAAAAATTGGAGACTCCATTCCGAATTATTCAGTTATCATTGATAAAAAAACCTACCTGCAATATAATAGACTAATAAAAGAGATCAATCCTCTTCATTTTAATAAAAAATATGCTCAAAAAATGGGTTTTGATGATATTGTTATTGCAGGAAATTTTCTTTATGCTTATTTATTAAAATGGATTGTTAATTGGGTTAGAAATATAAATTATATTAAGAAAATTAACATAAAATTTTTAAATCCCGTTTATTTAAATGAAGAAATTGTCCATTCTGGAAAAATTATTGATATTAGTAAAAAAAATGGATGTAGGATAATAACATGCGAATTTAACGTGAAGAAAAATGGAGAAATCATTACTTCAAGCGGTACAATAATTTTAGAACATCCTAAATAATGATAATATTTACATCATTTCTTTTAAAGATTAATAGAAATATTCTTTAATTGTAAAATCCAGATGAAAATCATGCTAAAGAAAAATTTTAAGAATGTAAAAAAGGAGATAGCATCATTACCAGATGGAACACCAGTCGATAAGGTACATATAAGATGGTTAATCGATAGGAATGACGGCGCTCAGAATTATGCCATGAGAATGTTTGAAATTGAGCGAGGGGGATCAATACCCCTTCACCAACATCCTGAAGAACATGAAATGTTCATTCTTAAAGGTAAAGGTGTTTTGTTAAAAAAGGATGGTCAGGAAGTGGAGATAAATGAAGGTGATGTAATATTTGTACCTCCAAATGAGATTCACGGATATAAAAACATTGGAAATGATAATCTTGTCTTTATATGTGTTATTCCTTATCTCAAGAAATAGTAAAAATTAAATAATTTTTTTCATGAACCAGCGCCATCTTTAGCGCATTTTCCTATAGCCACAACATGGTCATCTTCATATAATTTAATTACACGCACTCCTTTAGCTTTTCTATGAGTAATGCGAATTGAATCTACAGGGACGCGAATAACCTGTCCTTGTTTGGTTCCTATTAAAAGATCCATTTGTTTTGCGATTTTTATGGCTATTACTTCATCTCCTTTTTCTAAATCTAATGAGATATTTTTCACTCCTTTAGCGCCTCTTCCAGTTTTTCTATATTCCTTTACTAAAGTTCTTTGACCATATCCATTTTTAGTAAGGGTTAAGATAATGTCATCATCATTAACTAATAATGTATCAATAACTTCATCATTTTCTCTAAGATTAACTCCCTTTACTCCCATTGAGTTTTTTCCCAATTCTCTAAGTTCAAGTTCATCAAATCTAACGGCATAACCCAATTTTGTAGCAATGAATATATCTTGCAACTCGTTAGAAAGCCTTTTTACACTTATTAACTCGTCACCCTGTTTTATTCTTTGGGCTCTCACCCCTGTACTTTTAAATTTTGCAAATAATTTTAATGGCGTCTTTTTAATAATTCCTTTCTTGGTAGTCATTATTAACTTTTCATTTGTATCAAAATTATTTATTGGAATAATAGCAGACACGCGTTCTCCTTCACGCAATGGAATGTAATTAACGATTGGTTTTCCTCTCGCATTTCTTGATTGTGAGGGTATCTCATAACACTTAATGGAATACACTCTTCCTCTTGAAGTAAAAAATAATAATGTATCGTGAGTAGTTGCTACAAATAAATTATCTATGAAGTCCTCTTCTTTGATTGTCATTCCTTTTTTTCCTCGACCACCGCGTTTCTGTGCATTATATTCTTTTAACGACATTCGTTTGATGTAATGATTTTTTGTAATGATGACTATCGTTGGCTCTTTTTTAATTAAATCTGTTGTTTTAAAATTATTAATGTTAGATTCTTCTCCATATTCTATCCTTGTTTTTCGCTCATCTCCATATTTTTTCTTCAATTCTTCCAATTCAGATTTAATTATTTTTAAGCGAATTTCTTTATTTTCCAAAATATTCTTATACTCTTTTATCTGGTCATTAAGTTCGTCCCGTTCTTTGAATAATTTTTCTCTCTCCAAGTTAGTCAATCTTGAGAGAGGCATTTTTAAAATGGCTTGAACTTGAACTTCTGATAAGTTAAAGGCGCTCTGTAAATTCATGCGAGCCTCCTCAACATCTTTTGATTTTTTAATTATATTAATGACTTGATCGATGTTATCGAGGGCGATTATTAACCCCTCAACTTTATGTAATCTATCCTGAGATTTTTTAAGTAGAAATTCGGTGCGCCTTCTTATGATATTTAGGCGATGAGAAATGTACTCTTCAATTAGTTCTTTCAGATTTAATATTTTAGGTTTTTTACCTTCGTTGACTAAAACTAGATTTGTAATGTTAAATGAAGTCATTAATCTAGTCTTTTTTAAAAGGATGTTTTTAATGATTTGAGGATGAGCATTTTTACTCAACTCCAATACAATTCTCATTCCACTTTTATCTGATTCATCTCTCAAATCTCGTACATCTTTAATAATTCCATCTTTTATTAATTTGGCGATTGATTCTATTAATGTAGATTTATTAACTAAATAGGGTATTTCACTTATTATTATCACTTTATTATTCTTTTCTTCTTCGATATCTATCTTACCCATTATATTAATAGAACCTGTTCCCGTTGCATAAGCATTATAAATTCCTTGTACCCCAGTAATAATACCTCCAGTAGGGAAATCTGGACCTTTAATGATTTCCATGAGTTCTTCGATTGAAATCTCAGGATCATCAATACAAGCAATAATCCCTTCACAAATTTCTGATAGATTATGAGGAGGCATTGAAGTTGCCATGCCAACAGCAATTCCTTTTGTCCCATTTATTAAAATGTTTGGCAATTTCGCAGGTAAAAACGTGGGTTCTTGATTTGAACCGTCAAAATTTGGGACAAAATCTACCGTATCTTTATCAATATCTTCTATTAATTCATCAGCAATTCTGGAAAGTCTCGCTTCCGTATACCGATAAGCTGCTGGAGGATCACCATCAATGGACCCGAAATTACCTTGAGGATCTATTAATGGGTATCTCAATGAAAAATCTTGTGCCATTCTAACTAAAGAGTTATAAACTGCCATATCTCCATGAGGATGAAAATTACCTAAACATGTACCTACAATTTTTGCACATTTAACATGAGAACTAGCATGATTCCAATTATTGATGGACATGGCATAAATAATTCTCCTATGTACTGGTTTAAGACCATCGCGCACATCTGGTATTGCCCGTCCAACAACAACGGACATTGCATAATCAATATAACTACTTTTTAATTCTTCCTTTAAGGAAGTTTCTTTAATTTGTTCTAATGTCAAATAATTTCACCAAATTAATTTTGATGTACAAAAAATTAATATTAAATTAGATATCTAACTGTTTTACTTCATTAAAATTGTCAATAATAAATTTCTTCCTGGATTTTACTTCTTTGCCCATTAGTTTCGTGAAAATGAGATCATTTTCAATGAAATCATCATAAACTATTTTCTTGAGGATTCGGGTTTCTTTATTCATGGTAGTTTCATAAAGCTCATCAGGATTCATTTCACCCAAACCTTTATATCTTTGAATTTTTATGGAATCAGGATTCTTTAATTTGTATTTTTCGACGATTTCTTTAATCATTTCTTCTTTTTCTTGTTCAGAATGAATATATTTTTTAATATTCTTGTAAGAAATTTTATATAACGGTGGAACTGCAATATATAAATGTCCAGCATCGATTAATGGTCGCATGTATCTAAAGAAAAATGTCAATAAAAGGGTTTCTATGTGATTACCATCCACATCCGCATCTGTCATTAATATTACTTTATGATACCTTAATTTACTCAGATCAAATTCGCCATTATTTTCTTCTTGAGTTTCTTCATCATCTTCATTAGAACCATTTACTACGCTTGGTTCTTGGACTCCCACACCTAATGCTTTAATTATCGCTTGAATTTCATTATTGTTAAGTATTTTGTCTATTCTCGCTTTTTCAACATTTAATATTTTTCCTCTTAGTGGTAGAATTGCTTGATAAGTTCGGTCTCTACCTTGTTTGGCAGAACCTCCTGCAGAATCGCCCTCCACAATGAATATTTCTGCTTGTTCTGGGTTATTCGTCGAACAATCCGCCAATTTTCCAGGCATTCTGGCATTATCTAGTGCAGACTTGCGCCTTATCAACTGCCTGGCTTTTTGAGCCGCTTCTCTAGCAATCTTTGCATTAATTGTTTTTAGAATTATTTTCTTAGCAGTTTGAGGATTTTCTTCCAGGTATTCTGTCAACTTATCCGAAACTATCTGACTTATAATTTGCCTTATTTCTGGATTACCTAACTTGATTTTGGTCTGACTTTCAAATTGGGGATCAGTTAGCTTAACGGAAATTACTGCCGTTAAACCTTCTCTCGTATCCGTTCCACTTAAATAATGGTTTTTGTATTTTTTTTCCATGTTATTGGCAATGTAAGAATTAAATGTTCTGGTAAGAGCTGATTTAAAACCAGTTAAATGAGTGCCGCCCTCAATCGTGTTAATGGTATTAGCATAAGTTAAAATATTTGTTTGATAACCTTGATTGTATTGCATTGCAATTTCACAATATACAGTTGAACCTTTATCATCTTTAGCAGAATCACTAATATAAATTATGTCGTTATGAAGTGGCTGTTTATCTCTATTTAGATAAGCCACAAATTCTTTTATTCCCCCTTCATAATAAAATTCTTCTACTTCATCTGAAAACTCATCTATTAGTTCAAACCGAGCTTGAGGTGTTAAAAAGGCTAATTCTCGCACTCTATTTGATATGATGGCTTGATTAAATATTCTCTCATCAGGATCGAAATCAAAAATTTCTGGATCGGGATAAAAACATATTTTGGTATAAGAGTCTTTATTAGGATCAACATTTGTAATTACTGGGTCAGATACTTTCTTTCCTCTAGAGAATTTTTGTTTATATAGGAGTCCATCACGGCAAACTTCTACATCCAACCACTCGGTTAATGCATTTACAACAGATAATCCTACACCATGTAATCCTCCCGAAATTTTATAACTTTTATTGTCAAACTTGCCCCCAGAATGCAAGTTTTCCATTATTACTTCTAAGGCTGGTTTTTTAAACTCAGGATGAGTATCAATAGGAATGCCTCTTCCATTATCGTAAACTTCAACGGAATTATCTTTATTAAGTGTAATTTTAACAACATTAGCATACCCTTCCATAACTTCATCGACAGAATTATCCAAAACCTCAAAAACAAGATGATGGAGCCCTTTTTTTCCCGTATCTCCTATGTACATCGCTGGTCGTTTCCTTACACCTTCAAGTCCTTTAAGGACTTTAATATCTTCTGCATCATATGAACTGTTATTAGACATGAGAATTCAATACTGTTTTCTAATGGGAATATGAATATAGATTACCTAATTTAGACTATACACTAAGTAAAATTTAACAAAAGGTACAATATATATATGTAATTACATGATTATAAATGTTGGTACATATTTTTGTTTGTCAAAAGCCTTAGCTTGTTAAGAATCTGAGCCAGTTCATGCTCATATTAAATATTTCTATTAATTTTCGATGATACATTTCCACATTTTATCAAGATTTATGATTTGAGTCACAATTTAAGAGATTTCTAATCTTTTAATAGTTCGCTAAAAAAGATTTGTTCATCAAATAGATGTGCTCTTTTATATTATTGGTTTATTTAAGCAAATATTAGATCGAGAAGGTTTAATTCTTAATCAAATTTCTTTTTATAGAGGACACTTTTTATTTTTTATTAACAGTTAAATAAAAATTGAGTTGAATAGTATCTAAAAATGAAATTTTAGAGTATTCATAAGTAATTACATGGAAAATAAAAATTCAAAATTATTAAATAAACAATATCTTATGATAAATACTTACTTTTTCTAATTTCTTCTGCCATCTTTAGAAATTCATTCAATTGAGGAGTGACATCATGGGTTCTAACAATATGTGCACCATTATAGACTGCAATCGCCGTGGCTGATAAAGTTCCATTTAACCTTTTTTCTGGGTCAGGAATGTTAAGAGTCTTACCTATGAAGGATTTCCTTGAAATTGCTACCAATATAGGCAGTTTTAACTCTCTTAATTGTTTCAGATTAGCAATAATTTTTAGATCGTAAACATGTGTTTTTTCTTCAATCCAATGACCAATTCCTGGATCTAATATAATATTTTTTATATCATAATTTTTTAATTTTAATTCATTGATGGTCTTTTTAAATTCTTCAACAATCTCTGGGATCGTGAGCAAATCTCCTGGTACTTTTTTCGAAGCCATTAATATAACGGGAATTTTATTATCAACAACGTAATTGGATAACTCTTGATCTACTTTAAAACAACTTACATCATTAATAATTGCATGTTTTTCATATTTTTGCGTAATTTCAAAAGATTTTTCAGCAACTTTTCTAAATTGGGTATCGATTGATATAATAATGTTATCTGGGATAATTTTGCAAACTGTTTCTAAAGCTGGAACAATACGCTTTAATTCTTCATCTATACTGATTTTAGGAGACCATGGTGCTGTGGACCTGGCTCCAAGATCAAGTATTTTAGCACCATTAGCAATCATGTTTAAGACTGCCTTTTTCAAAACCTTTTGATTAGTATAAACAGAACCCTTATAAAACGATTCTGGACTTAAGTTTAGGACACCCATTACAATTGTAGGAAAATCATCCCCTATTTCAAGAGAATTGAACAATTTTAAGTATATTTTTTCCATGATAATCGATATTTTTAAAGTAAGCTTTAAATTAAGTTTAATTAAAATTTCATTTAGTTGAGAGAAAAAATAAATTATTTTTTTAAATTAAATTTTGTTTTTTCTTAAAAATTTCTTTTTGAATTAATTCTAAAAATTTTCTAAAAAAAATCCTAATTAAGCGCAATAAAAACAGATTTAAAATAGGATTAACTATCATTAAACACAATGGAGTTAATTTCGCTAAAATTGCCCCTAATAAAGATAAATGACGATTTAATTCAAATTCTTATTAAAGAGATTAATAATCAATTTGGAAAGCTTAAAGAAGGAGATGTCCTTGTTATCGCAGAAAAAGTAATTGCAACCGCTCAAGGGCGTGTTGCAAAACTTTCTTCTGTCAAAAATATTTCTAAAGAAGCTAAGGATTTGGCTAAAAAATTTCAAATGGATGAAAGATATGTTGAACTAATTCTAAGAGAAGCTACTCAAGTATTGGGGGGCATGACTCACGTTATTTTAACAAAAGTAGATGATTTTTTAATAGCTAATGCTGGAATTGATCAATCTAATGCTGGAATTGGGAATGTTGTGTTGCTACCAAAGAATATTAAAGAGACTGCTTGGAATTATTGGAAAATCTTAAAAAAAGAATTCAAATTGAAAGATTTAGGAATCATAATCGCCGACTCAAGAGTGCAACCGTTAAGAAAAGGGACTATTGGAATTGCTATAGCAACTGCTGGATTTGAACCAATAGAAGATTTGAGAGGTCATCCTGACCTATTTGGACGACCCTTAGAAATAACAATGAGAGCTATTGCAGATGATTTAGCTAGTGCAGCACAATTTTTATTAAGTGAAGCAGATGCGCAAACACCAGTAGTCTTAATTCGTGGAGCGAATGTAATTTTTACTGATTCTCCTTCTCAGACCATGGAAATGCCCCCAGAAGAATGCCTTTACATGAATATTTTTGCTAAATATCTACTTAAAAAACAAGAAAAAGATTAATTTTTATTAAAAAACGGCGTTACCTAAGATTAAAAATTAATTTTTCTATTCTCTTTTTTAAATGATTTTTAATTTTTGTAATACTCCAGTAACCAAAATTGGTAATGCTATAGTAGCTTCGCACCATACACTTACATGCTTTGAATTTTTAGCATATTTACCCCATGATTCAGACTCCTTAATCGTGCAACCTGAAAGTCCGCCATCCAATTCCGTAGCAGTATGAATCCTCACAGAATAATTGTAACCAGTATTTAGACCTTTATCACGCAATTTTTCTAAATTATCCAAGTAAGGAAATATTTGTTGTGCCCAGTTTCTTGGAACCCCTCCTCCAATTATGAAAGTTCCCGATAGTTCGTATTTTTTTATGATTTTGGCAAAATTTTTCACATCCTCAAAAATATCAAATTTAAACTTGAAATTTTCTTTTTCAGAAAATTTGATTAGGTCTAACGCCATTTCTGAATCAGAAAAAGCAGGAACGAAAATTGGGATATCGTTTTTTGCAGCTTCGGAGAGAATGCATTCCTTTTGAATGTGTATTCCTATTATTTTTAAAAATTCTGAAGGAGAAGTTTCAATGATTTTGGAAGGAAAAGCTTTTTTAATGATTTCAAGAAGGTAAGCTTCCGCTTTGTTGTAATTTGCTTCTGGTAAAAAAATATCGTATATTCTATTTATCTTTCTATCATAAAGATCACCATCATTAACATTAGGACTACCTAAATAATGACCAATATCGGTAAAAACATCAACGAGGTCATGTGAAAGATTTGCTCCTGTTGAGACCAATACATCAATTAATTTATGCTTCATTAGAAGCGTGATTAATTTTCCCATTCCAGCAGGTACCATTGCGCCACTCAATGACATTACCACGAGACATTTATCATTAGTAAACATTTCATATAAGATATCTAGTGCGATTCCTAAATTTCTTCCTTGAAATCCACAATATTTTAATTTATTGAGAAGATCTTCTACGGTTTTTAAATTAATTACATCAAAAGGGCGAACTTTTACTTTTAAATACTCATCATTAGAATACTGCGTCATAATTTTAAATATGATTTCCAAGATAAAAATTATTTCATTTTTTATTAACATCTAATTAATTAATTAGGTTGAAATTCTTTTTTAAGAAATTAGAGCCATTAAAAAATATTTTTATTTAATAATGTAGCCATGCATTTTAACCCAATAAATTAATATGTTTTAGTTATTAAATAAAATAATAAAATTGAGAAAAGCATGATCTTTTCCATATCTTTTTACACTCCAGCTAATATATTTTTAATATTTCTGGAGATATAAGATTTGGCTCAACAATCTCATTTTTATATTTACTATTTCCGTATCATTCGCATAATTTAAATAATATCACATAATATCCATATTAACTATTTAACATAGGATAATTAAAGAATATAAATCAAAAGATAAGATGTCACTCGTTCCAACAAAGGTATTTTTCGTTAAAGGTAAAGGTTTTCACAAAAAGAAATTAGCAGCTTTTGAACAAGCTTTAAGAGACGCCGGAATTGAAAAATACAATTTAGTAAGCGTATCTTCAATTCTCCCACCTTACTGTATTGAAATAAACAAGGAAGATGGTTTAAAGCAATTAGTTCCTGGTCAAATCGTATATTGCGTGTTGGCAAGAGCAGAATCTAATGAGTATAATAGACTTGTTTCTGCTTCTATTGGAGTTGCTAAACCTTCAGATAAAGGACAATATGGTTATCTTAGTGAACATCATGCTTATGGGCAAAAACCAGAAAGAGTAGGCGAATATGCAGAAGATCTTGCGGCAGAAATGCTTGCTACAACTTTAGGAATACCATTTGATCCAAATGCAAACTATGACGAAAAAAAAGAAGTGTTTAAAATGGGAGGAAAAATTGTTGAAACAAAAAACATTACTTCAAGTACCACTGTCAGAAAAGAAAATGAGTGGGCTGCAGTATTGGCTGCTGCCATATTTATCATTTAAAAGTGTTTCACCTCAGTAGAAAAAGAATTTTTTTAACTTTTTTCTTTAATTTTTTAACTAAGTTCTGAATCAATGAATAATTTTGGTAAATTGGGGTGAACTTTTTTAAAAATAAACGATTTATTAGATTAAGCTAAACATTAATATCTATTTTTAAGAAACATTTAAAGTTATGGATTAGAGATCAATGAAACTTTATAATTATATGGCATACGAGTTATTAGAGAAAATTCGTTCTGGGGAAATTAAAATAATCGATTTAATTGAAGAAATTGCGGAGAGAATTGAAAATACGGATAAACTAATTCATTCATTTGTAAATTTTAATTCAGATTATCCAATTTCCCAAGCAAAAAAACTTCAAAAGCAAATTAACGAAGAGAAAAGATTTGGTCGATTAATAGGAATTCCTTATGCAAATAAGGATTTAATCTGCATAAAAGATTATCCAACAACTTGTTGTTCGAAAATATTAGAGGGATTTAAGCCTCCTTATAATGCTTTTGTAATAGAAAGATTAATAATGGAAGAACAAGCAATACACATTGGAAATACAAACATGGACGAATTTGCAATGGGTAGTTCCACAGAAACGAGCTGTTACGGCCCCACTTATAACCCTTGGGATTTAACTAGAGTTCCAGGAGGATCGAGTGGAGGATCTGCAACGGCAATTGCTTCAGGTCAAGCAATAATCGCATTAGGGAGCGATACTGGAGGAAGCATTCGATGTCCAGCCTCTTTTTGCGGAGTTGTTGGATTAAAGCCAACTTATGGCCGCGTTTCTAGATATGGTTTAGTCGCATTTGCAAATTCTCTTGACCAAATTGGACCAATTACAAAATGCGTGCATGATGCTGCTTTAATCCTTGAAATTATATCGGGAAAAGACCCTTTAGATTCTACTTCTGTTAATGTAAAGGTTGAAAAGTACACGGATATGTTGCAAAATCCTATTGATAATAAAATCATTGGGATTCCAAAGGAATTTTTTGGTGAAGGAATTGAAAATAGTGTAAAACATTCTGTCAAGAAAGGAATTGAAAAATTAGAAAGCTTAGGAGCAACGACAGTAGAAGTATCAATACCACACTTAGAATATACCGTTCCTACATATTTTCTCATATGCATGAGTGAAGCGAGTTCAAATCTAGCTCGATATGATGGTATTCGATATGGAAAGATAACTGAAGATTTATCTGGAGATGTCTTTGATGTAATTAGTAGAACTAGAGGAGAAGGATTTGGACCAGAAGTAAGGCGTAGAATATTTTTAGGGACTTATGCTTTATCAGCGGGATATTATGATCAGTTTTATATTAAAGCTTTAAAAGTCAGGAGATTAATAAAAGATGACTTCCAAGAAGCCTTTAAGAAATGCGATGTAATTGCTGGTCCAACAATGGCTGGAACAGCTTTTAAAATAGGAGAAAAAGTGGATGATCCATTACAAATGTACATGACAGATTTATTAACTTGCCCAGTTAATCTTGCTGGAATACCCGCAATATCAATACCTTGTGGCTATGATAATAATGGTCTTCCGATTGGATTTCAAGTGATTGGGGATTATTTTGAAGAAGGCCAAATTCTAAATGTAGCATATCAGTTAGAACAAGAATTAAATATTTATAGAAAAATTGCTCCCGTGAAGTAAAGGAGGTGTGTTCACATTTCTCAAAATAATGAAAATGTAATGATTGGTTTAGAAGTGCACATACAATTAACTAATTTGGAGACAAAGTTATTTTGTAGTTGTAAGACGGATTATAGGGGATCCCCTCCAAATACAAGAATATGCCCTGTTTGTTTGGGTCTACCTGGCTCTCTTCCTGTAATAAACAAGAAAGCGATTGAATTTGCAACGAAATTGGCCATTGCTTTAGATTCTAAAATAAATAATTATACTTATTTCTTTAGAAAAAATTATTTTTATCCAGATCTTCCAAAAAATTTTCAAATATCACAATATAACAAAGCTGGTGGAAAAGCTTTTGCTGATGGAGGAAAAATTACAATAAATATTAATTCCCGTAAGAAAGATATCATATTAAATAGAATTCATCTTGAAGAAGATCCAGCTCGGTTGGTTCATAAAGGTAGCATTGCAACATCTCCTTATACTTTAGTAGATTATAATAGATCAGGTGTTTGCCTAATTGAAATTGTAACGGAACCAGTGATGAATTCTCCAGAAGAAGCAAGGGAATTCCTAAAGCAATTAAAATCAATTGTTCAATATACAGGCATTTCTAATTTAGATTTAGAAGGCGCTGTTAGGGTTGATGCTAATATCTCAATTAAAGGATATGAAAGAAGTGAAGTAAAGAACATTAACAGTTTTAAAGAAGTAGAAAGAGCCTTAAAATGGGAAATCTCAAGGCAGAAAACCTTATTAAAACGAGGAAAAGAATTAACTCAGGAAACGCGCCATTGGGACGATAAAAGGAGGGTTACCATTTCTTTAAGAACAAAAGAATTTGAAGAGGATTATAGATATTTTCCAGAACAAGATTTAGTCCCCATGGAGATTAGTGAAGAATTCATTAGAAAAGTTAAAGAAGAACTACCAGAAATGCCAAATGAACGATCAAAGCGGTTTCAAGAAGAATACTCTTTATCTGAATTCGACGCTGATAATTTGGTTTTAGATAAAAATATTGCAGACTTTTATGAACAAGGGATAAAATTAGACAAGACCTTTGGACCGCAAGAATTTAAACAATATTGTAATTGGTTAATGAACGATATTTTAGGATGGTTGAATGAAAACAATTTACAAATAAATGAGACTAAACTAAGACCAAAACAAGTAGTTGATTTAATAAATTCGATTAAAAAAGGCGAAATTACTACTAAAATAGCCAAAACATTCATACCAGAGATGATGAAAGGATTAGATATATCAGAAATCATAAAAAGAAAAGGTAGAAAAAGGATCTCAGATAGATCTTATATTGAAAGCCTCTGTAATGAAATCATAGAAAATAATCCTAAAATTGTTGCTGATTGTAAAAAACATCCAAAAGCTATTGAAGCTTTAATTGGTAGAGTAATGGGTAAAACACGTGGGCAAGCAGACCCTGGATTAACAAGAGAAATAATGCTTGAGATGTTAAAAAAAAGAAAAATTATCGAATAATATAAAATCTTAAATATTATAAAAATAAAGATTGTTTATAATAAATCTAATAAAGCCGTTCTGGCAGCATCTAATTTTAATTGAATAATTCCTTGTTTAGCTTCTGCTGTAGCAATAATACACAAGATATTACCTTTAACCTCCGTGAATAAGATCCTCCCTTTCTCACTTTCAATAATAGCATTAATAAAATTTCCTTGTTCTAACTCTTTTGTTGCTCTCTGACTGGCTTTTAATACTAAAGTTACCATTGCTGCCACGGCTTCTGGATCTACCCATCCAGGTAAAGCGCTTCCTTTAACTAAGCCAAATTTTTCAATCAATGCTGCTCCATGTACTCCTTTTATTGATTTTAAGCTTTCGAGAATATCCTTTATTTTCTCGCTCATTTATCTCATTTTTTCTTTTATATTTGTAATAATTCTTTTATATGATCTAATTCTCTTTAATATTTTAAAGTTTATCGGCTTTTATTATATTTATTTTAGGATCAACTCATAAACATTAAAAAATCTTGATTTAAAAATTCCAATAAAAGTTTTTATTTTCTTAATTCATTAAATATCTAAATTATAGAGTAAAATATGGGGTTTTGTTTCTAAAGTGACAAATATTATATTTCGTTATTATCAGAAAGGTGATGCTCGTCAACTGGCTAAACTATATAATATAGCATTTCAAATGAATGGTTTTGGATTTATTCGCACGGCAAAATCTTGGTTATGGCGGTTTAATAATGCCCCCAATTTTGAGCCAGAAAGTATTAGAATTGCTGAAGATTTAAAAGAGAGAAAAATAGTTGGTGCAGTTCACGTGAGTTTAATTGAACCCCTGATGATTAATGGAAAAAAAATTTTATGTGGAGAAATAAATGATGTTGCTTGTCATCCAAAATATATCAAACGTGGAATCGCTAAAGGATTAATGGAAGAAGCAATTTCCTACATGAAACAAAAAGGATGCGATGCTTCCATTTTATCTGCAGATGTAAAAGGAATTGCTAGACAAAAAATCTATCTAAGATTAGGATATATTGATATGATTGATGTTAATATTCGCGTTAATTTTCCTAATATTCTTAAATTATTGAAAGACATGCCAATATTAGCGTTTTTTTTTCCAATACTTTTCATGTTCTCTAAATTCTCGAGGGTCTTATACCATTTTCTTTTCAAAATAAATAAATCTTTTAAAAATATTTCATATCTCATTGAATTTAATAAGGGGCATTCTAAATTTTATGAATATGCGAGAAAACTTATTTCAAGATATCATGATTTTTATCCGTTTTACAGTGATAGTAAAATAAACTGGCTTAGAAAAAATGTTCCTTCAAGAAGATTTCACCCTATTTATGTATATATTAAAAAAGATTCAGATATTATTGGAGGGGCTTGTTTAAATTATGTAAACATTTATAATTTTAAATACGGAATGAAAATTCGTTTTGGAATAGTACATGATCTTTTTATTGATAAATCTGTTTTCTTAAACGAAAAAGAATTATTTCATGGATACATGTTTTTAATAGGTAAAATCATGAAAGCCGCTAATAAAGCGAAAATAGGGTTATTGTCAATTCCAGTTTGTTCTAATGATAAAATTTTAAATATTAGTCTAAAAACATCATGTTTCATAAAATATAGCTCTCTAACCTTGATGATAAAAACATTTAATGATAAAATAAAGCGCTTGAGTTTAAAAAAACCTGCTCTTGTACCCTCATACGTGTTATTTGCCTATCCTTAAAGAAGAAAATTTTTTTTACTTTTACCCATCCTTTTTTCTTCCTTGTAATTCTTTTTTTCCAATCTGAAAAGGACTGAATTTAATTAATTATCATGTGTTATTTCTTGACAAACATTAATACAATAACCATATTTGGTTATGAATTAAATCCATGAATTACTTTTAATAAAAATGAAATTTAAAAGTAGAGAAAAAATTCATATTTAAAAAATAAAAAGTCATTTAAATGTAATTTAATATTTCGCTTTAATAATAAAAATTCCATGTTTATTCTTGTCTATATTTGTTTTACAACTCTAATAATTCGCTTGCTACTCCTTCTACTGTTTGTTTTTGTGGTATTCCTTTTAATAGTTCTGACTTTACTCTCTCTGCAAGTTCTTGAGGTGTGAATGCCTTTCCGTTATTATCTATTCTGTTAACTGTATGCCAGCCTCTAAATACCCATACTTTATCTCCAGCAGCTCGAAATACTTCACCAGTAATTCTTCTTGCTTGATCTGAAGCGAGAAATACCACTAATGGAGCAAAATAAGCAGGATTAAACACATCCAATCCAGTTTTTGATTTGGTTTCCATTAATTTGGCCATTTTTGGAGTAGCATCAGTTGTAAGCCTTGTTCTTGCCATTGGAACAACGCAATTAACTGTGGCATATTTTTTTAATTCTTGAGCGACTATCAGTGTAAAAGCAGCAATTCCTGCTTTTGCAGCACCATAATTTGACTGCCCCACATTACCTAACAACCCAGCATCAGAAGCAGTATTAATTATGCGACCAAAATTTTTAATTTTAGGATTAGCTTTAACTTCATTTCTAAAATATTCCGCAGCGTGCCTGGTCAAATTAAAGGTACCTTTCAAATGAACTGCGATAACAGCATCCCATTCTTCCTCTGACATGTTAAAAATCATTCGATCACGGAGAATTCCCGCGTTATTTACCACAATATCCAATCTTCCAAATTCAGAAAGCGCTTGCTCGACCATTCCTTTAGCAGCTTTAAAATCGGTTACTGAATCATAATTTCCTACAGCTTTAACTCCTAATTTTCTGCATTCTTCAGCAACTTGATCAGCAACCTTAGTTTCTGCACCTGTTCCATCAAAAGAAGCTCCAAGATCGTTTATGACAAGATT
>CAZIEC010000040.1:0-1704 GCA_964538145.1 uncultured archaeon | reverse complement strand
TTTTGGTTAATTTGGCACGTGATTATTTTAATCCTTTCTTTTGGCAGCTGGATCTTTTTCTTCATCCCTTTTTGGTTAGGAATGTTATTTGCCAATGGAGTGGATATATGGGATTGGTTGATTTTTAGACCTATCGTGAAGAAAAGAATAAAAAATGAAAAAGAAAAAACAGATAAAAAAGAATATTTTTTTCATGTAGGGGTTGATTATTTAAGAAAGATCCTTCTCTTTTGGTTACCAAACTGGAATTATAAGAGGTATGCAATCATTCCAGAATTAGTCGTTATTTGCGGCTTATTAATATTTATCATTACGCATCTATATTTCTGAAAAGATCTTTTAAATCATTAAAGGTTTTAAAATAAAATAAATGACTCGAACATTTACAATCAGAACATCCGAAATTTTTTATACATCTCTCGGCATTTTTGGAAATATTTTTAGCAATCATGCATTCTTGACGAATTTTGGATGGGATGAGGTATATTTTAACGATTTTTGAATGACTACTGTTCAAGAGGTAATCAATATGCCAAAATAATTTTTTTTCTCCACTTTTTTGAAGATGTCGAGCAATTCTATTATTTAACGTAGTAGATCCTTTATCACCCATGGCGGATCCTACATAAACATAATATCCTTTCTGAAAACTTATTTTTCCTAACTTGCCAACTTTTATGTAATCATCGTCTTTCAGATATATTACTAATATATATGACCCTTTCATTTCTTTTTACATTCTTTTTTATGATCTACAAAACAGGAATCACAAAAAGCCTCGCCACATTTTTTACAGATATTAACGCAATTTTCACATAGTACATTTCCACAAATATAACATTCATAAAAAACATCGTCAGGATTTTCTCCACAATTCGGACAAATTGCCTCAGATTCATCCATTACCTTATTACCCATTTTTAAAAATTTAATTGAAATTAAGAATAATTTACTCTAAATAAAAACATTTATTTCCTTGTAAATAAAATACTAAAATTAATTAATATCAATAAGCACTTCTTAAAGAGTGGATATAATGAATAAAATATTTTTTAACGATGAAATTCTTAAATTCAAAAAGGAATTGCAAGAATACTTGGAAAAAGAGTTGATGCCTCTCGATAAAGATTTATCTGAAATAAATAAAATCCCTGTTAGCTTGATCAAGAGTTTTGGGAAAAAGGGTTTGCTAGGACCCTTAATCCCAACAGAATTTGGAGGATCTGAATTAGGATGGATTCATCACGTGTTAATAACGGAAGAGATCTCCAAGATTAACGTTTCTGCTTCAGTTTCAAGAACACCTTGCATTTTAATGGGTTATCTTTTAAGTGAATTTGGTAATGAATGGCAAAAGAAAATATTTCTAAAAGATGTGGCAAGAGGAGAGAAGATATGTAGTATATGCGTGACGGAAGAAGAAGCTGGATCTAATGTGGCTGGCATCAAAACCATGGCTCGTAAAAAAGGAGATTCTTATATCTTAAATGGTGCTAAAAAATTCATAACAAATGCTGGAATTGCTGATTATTATTTTATTTGGGCAATAACGGATCAAAATGTTGATCCTCGTAATGGAATGAGCATTTTTTTAGTGAATAAAGAAATGCCAGGCTTATCAATAGAATGCAATTATGATTTAATGGGTATAAAAAGCGTCAATAATGGGATTATTAAATTAGAAAACGTGGAAGTCCCAAGTGA
>CAZIEC010000039.1:8481-18143 GCA_964538145.1 uncultured archaeon | reverse complement strand
GAATGCTCATCAGAAAAAGGAAGCTTTTCATAAGCTCTAACTAAATCTCCAATAAAATATACAAGAATATGTTTTCCTTCAATATATTTTTCTACATATAATATCTTTTCTTTTTTGAAATTTAATTCATTAGGATTATTAATTAAATAAACATGTCTACTTCCAGAACCCATTAACGGTTTGACTACTATAGGATAATCTTTTTTCTTAATTTTTTTTTTAATAATATTTTTAATACCCAAGAATATATTAGGAGCTTGTAGCCCGGCATTTTTTATCAAGAAATGAGATTCAATTCTATTTTTTTGCTTATAAGAGATCTCAGGATCAGGAAAAACTGGAATGTTGTGTGACTTTAAGAAAAATCCTGCATATAAAAACATTAATTGCTTGGACTTTAGAATGTAAAAATCATTTTCTAAAAGATTATCATCTATTTGCAAGTTTTCTCTTGTATAGATATTTATGGAATGTCCCATGGATTCAAGATATTTTCTTAATTCTCCAGTAAACATGTGTTTTCTTTTAGATAATATCCCTATTCTCACGATTAACGCACCAATCAACATTTTACCTGTTCAATTAAATAATCTGCCACAATTTCATGACCATTTTTAATATAATTGAAATTTGGTGTGGGATTGACATCTGTTAAATAATAATTTCCATCTATTGTCTTTAAGAAGTCAAGAGAGGATATTTTTAATCCTATAACCTTATTTACCTTAATAACAATGGACCGCAATTCTGGAATTTCTTCAATTTCTCTACGAGTTTTTAATTTATCCGGATTTACTAATACTGGTATTTGTTTATAAAAAAATAATTTATCACCAATAGTATAAACTTTATATTCCCATTTGCTTTTAATAAATTCTTGATAGTAAAGATATCTATAATTTTCAGAACTGTTTATTGCTTCTGAAAGTGCTCGTTCATCCATGACCTCTAAATGCCCCTTATTTTTTTTAATTTCAGGTTTAAAAGAATAATTCTTTTGATCAATGATATTTTTTATGATATATTCATTAAAAGGAGGTGGCATTTTAATAGGTGTTAATGAAAATCGTGGAACTAATATTCCTGCCTTTTTTAAATATAAACTGTTTAAAAATCTATTAATAGCTAAAAAAATTCCTTTATAAGAATTTATCACAGGAATAGAAATTTCTTGTTCTATAAGTTTAGCTAAATATAACACTAAATTTCCTTTTGCTTTTACAAAAAAAATGTCTTCATTAAATTGTACTTTCTTAAAATTTACCAAGGTTTTTTCTTCCAAATAAATCTTTACATGAGCTTTCTTTTTAAGGTATTTTAAAAATTTCTCAACCTTATATTTTAAATGGTACTTGTCAATGATTATGCCGACTCTTGTCAATTAAAAAACCAAAATCTTCTAATTATCTTTAAAGAACATGCTTGATATAAAAATATGTAAAATCTTAAAAAAATAATTATAAATCTAAATATAAAAAAGCTAAAGTATGGGGTGATTTTTTCTAAAAATTGTAATGCATTACAAAATCAAGTATATTTATATTGAAAGGAATTTTCTTAAAAAATTAAATCTTAATGGTCCTTTCAAATGGTTAATAATCTCCAAAAAATTAAGATAGGCGCGTTCGTTAATAGAGACCTCGAAATATTTAAGAAAGTAAAAAGATCTCTCGCATTTTACTATGGAATTAATGTTATCAATCTTTTAAAGAATAATGGATTTAATCATCATGAAAAACACTTAATTAAAAAGGCAAAGAAACATTCATTTTCATTTTTGATTGTAAAATTGACTACGAGTGAATATAACAAAATAGTTTACGATATTATTGAAAAATATTTGCCTAATATACCCATCTTGAATGATTTATCGGCAATACAAACGTGTGAAAGTCGTAAAAGAACCTTTGAATTATTAAAAGAAAAATGTCCAACAATAAAAATACCCGAATTTTATGGTAATTTTACTCAAGCATTAAGGGCAATTGAAGAAGGCAAGCAGGTCATTGTAAAATTAGATTCTCACAACATCCCTCATCTACCTAAAAGATTAAGAATTGTAGGAATAGCGGACACTGCTAAACAGTTAAATGAATTAGTTCAAAGTTATAATAAAAATCAGTTATTTTTTCAAGAATTCTTAGGTTATGCTGAGATAATACATAAGATTTATGCAATTGGAAATTGGATGGTCTCATTACAATCTCCAAATAGATTATTAAAAAGAAAATTACATTTACAATCTAAATCTTCTCGAATAAGGGTTAAAATTGATTCTGATTTTAAAAGACAACTTATTAATTTAGAACTACAATTTAAAATGCCTATTTTTGGTGTAGATTACATTCAAATGAAAGATGGGCCATATATCATCGATATAAATGATTTTCCTAGTTTTAAGAATGTTCCAGAAAGCACGAGATTAATTTCAGAATATGTTTATTCTCGAATTAATTTAGAGCAACAATCTATTAGAAAATTAGTGAAAGCAAAAGTGTAATATTGAGTTTTTAATATTAATGAAGACTTTAAAAATCTTAATTTTAAAAATTTGGAAAGTTTTGTTTATTAACTTTTCTTTATTTTTAAAAAATGAATTATATTATCTCTCTAACTCATTATTTAGAAATTTAATTAACTTATCTTTTGCCACTTTATCATTTAGTTGCTGAGGGGGAAATTTCATGAAAAATGAACACGCTGAATGTAATACACCTCCAATATTTCTATCTTTCGCTATTTTGCTAATCCTAATACAATCTGCAATTATTCCTGCTGAATTGTTTCCATCCTCTACTTGCATCATCAATTCTATCTTAACGGGCGCTCCACCGAAAATCTTCCCTTCAAGCCTGATGTAAGCTTCCTTTTGATTCTTTAAAAAAGGTATGTAATCGACAGCAGATATACGACATTGAATTGAATCTTTGTTTGTTATTTCTGAAAGAACAGATTCTGTTTTTGATTGCCGTTTTCCCTCTTCATATAATAATTCTCCATTTGGTTTTGGGGTTAATAAATTACAAAAATCTGAAGAACCGCCCCAATCTAACTGAATTGTTCTCTCTAATTTTGCTCCTCTTAGTGAAAATAAACCAGCTAATGAACGATGTATTATTGTTGCTCCAATTTGAGATTTTACATCATCCCCTATTAAAGGTAAATTCAGTTGTTCTGCTTTTTTAACAATTTCTCTATTCTTGGCAACATTAGAGGGCATTCCGTTAATAACACCCGCTCCAGCATCTAATGTTTCATTTACATAGAAATTAACGGCTTTATGGCTTCCAGTAGGAAGCAAAATGACTACAACATCGACATTTCTTTTTTTTAATTCCTTAGAAATATTAATTGGTTCTTGATTAGAGTCAACTGGAACGATATTTTTTATGTTACTTTGAAGACCATCTAACAGGGGTCCTTTCATGACAGGAGCATTTAAAAAGGGTGGATTAAAAAGTTTAATGTTGCAATTAGGCTCGATGAAGATGGCTTCACTAAGATCTTTCCCAACTTTATTTTTATTTACATCAATACCGCACGCGAAATGAATGTCCTCTATTGAATATTGAGTAATCTCTGGTAGAATCCCAATCAATTCATTTGAATCTTGTTTATACATTTCCACGCCTTGAACAAGGGCACTAGCTACATCTCCAACACCAATAATTGCAACATTGATTTTATTGTTCATAATATTCTCAAATAATAAAATTCCCTATTTAAATGATTATAAATAATGAGAAAATTTTAATTTTTAAACCAAATTTTTCATTAACATTGATGTTTTTTCTCAATGGAATAAACTTAATTAGGAAATAAAAGATATTATTAAAAAAAAAGATTTTTCTTTCTTTTATGCGAATTTAATTAATATTAATTTATTTTAATATTAATGTTTCTTTAACTTTAAGAAATAATGGAATAGAAATTAGAAAGAAAATCGGTGCAAAAATAAATACTAAGGATTCTTGAATGAAACCTGAAATAAATAAATAAGTAGAAACTAAGCCTCCAATGATTGAGCCTATTATTTGAGAAATCGTAAAAATTATGTTTAAAATGCCAAAAAACTTTCCTCTTTCATTTTCAGGCATTAAATCTTGACTCCAAGCATTCATGGGTGTAAGAAGCCCCAAAATTGCAATAATTATTAATGATATTGAGATAATCCCTAAGATAAAGTTAGTATTTCCATTAATTTTAACAAATGGGGCTAAAAATCCACCGATGGACACGATAATAATAGAGATTGGAATATATTTTCTTCTACCACGTTTATCAGCTAATTTTCCAAGAATATACGTTGTTATAAATAAAATTAAGAAAGCAATTAATACTGTTATGAGGAGTTCAGCAGTACTCAAACCTAAAGCAAAAATCCAAATGAATAAAAATGGCATTATCGTTGAAATTCCCGTTCGATAAATTGTTAATGCTAAGACAATCTTGAAAAATTCTTTATTTTCCCTGAACTTTTCAATATCCATTATCTCCTTTAATTCTGAAAAAAATTTCTTTTTTGGAGGTAATTCTAAAACTGCTTTTTCTCTTATAAAACTGAAACCTATTATCGCTGCAAATATAATGCTAATTCCTCCAATAGTTAAAGTAAATATGTGCCCGGCCTGCCCTATTACAGTACCTCCTGGTGTTTTAACTCCAAAAATCATGTCAGAAATTAAGAAGATTGCAATAGCAAATAATAATCCAATATATCCAACATTATTAATTATTCCATTAGCTCGTCCTCTTCTTTCTAATTCAACGGTATCCGGAATCAACGCTCTTTCAGATACATAATAGGCATTTGAAGTAATTCCAATGAGAATAACATCTAGAACCAAGCAGATTATATATGCGTTCAGTATATTTCCTCCAGCAAAATCAATTGAAAAAGGAAATAAAATCATTGAAATCCCTGCAATGCTTCCTAAAAGTAAAAATGGTCTTCTCCTTCCATATTTTGTTCTCGAATTATCGCTTATTATACCCCAACATAAATTAGTAATTAATCCTACAACAGCAGAAAGACTGACCATTAAACTTATAAAAAGTGGCGCTAAACCTAATACTTGATCAATATAAGTATTCAAATAATTTTGCTCAAAAAATCCAAAAATTTGATCCCCAGCAAATAGTAATCCTATCAATAAAATTTGATTTCTTAATGATTTAGAAAATGATTTTTTATTAATTTTAACAGCACCTGATTAAATTATTGTTAGAATAAATTTAATAGGAATTTATATTTTAATTATTGTTTTTAATGTTTATAAGCAATATTAAAAAAAATCAAAAATGAAATATTAATCAGCATTTCATGTATAAGAACGTATTATTCTCCGCAAAATTGGACCATGAAATAATAGAAAAAGTTGTTCAGAAGTTAAAACAATATAAAAATATTAATCTATCGTTACACGATCCTACTAAAGAGTTCTTCAATCTCTCTAGAATACCAAAAAAGATTAAGGAAGCTGATATAATAATAGCAAAAATAAGAAATGACTGCTCTTTAGACCTTTTACACTACGCAAAGTTAAATAATATACCTACACTCCACGATATTGACACGGTATTAATGTGCAAGAATAAGATTGCTTTAGATTTTGCTTTAAGAAAAATTCTTTCTGAACATGGGGTGATTTCAAGAAAGTTTGGAATCCCATCAGCTTGGAATCAAAATGCGCTTAACATAAATAAATTCAAAAAATGGGCTGAATCTAAACTTCCTATCGTGATTAAAAGTCATTATCAGCATGATAAATATAATCGGTTTAATTTTCTTGCAAGAAAAATCGAAGAAATAGATTTATTTCATGAAAAATATAAAAATTTCATTTATTACGATGTATACATCCAAAAATTTATAGAATGCGATGGAATTGATAGAAAAGTATACGTTATTGGAGATAAAGTTTATGGAGTTACTAGAGAAAATCCAATTTATATCTTCTTAAGAGAAAAACCTGATAACATTGATGTTGATGAAATAAAAAGAAAAACTTTTGATGTCTCAGAAGATATTAAAAAACTAGCAAAAGTTTTATCAAAAGGCTTGAATTTAAAGATTTTTGGATTTGATTTAATAAAACCAATAACCAAGAAAAAGCTTTATCTGATCGACTTAAATGACTTTCCAGGTTTTAGGGGCATTAAAGGAATTGAAAATGTATTGGCCCAATTTTTAATGGAATTCATTGAAAATGTTCAAAATAATTAAATTAGTAAATATTTTCAAGCTTTAAGCCAAAATTATTTAGAAAATTTATTTAATCCCTTGATTAGATATTTTTTTATCTCGTCTCTTGCTTTTCGAAATCCATCAATACCTTTCATTGATGGATCTGCGATATCGCCCTTGCTCCCCCCAAATTCTTTTATTGTCATTACACTTGCTTTATTAGAATCTATATATTTAAGAACATCCAATTTGTGTGCTTCTGTAAGCGTTAAAATCAAATCTGCATCCTTAAAGTATTCAGGATGCTTCTTTAAATCTATAGATGTCGCTTCACTTGATAATTCTATTCCTATTTCCTTCATTACAAGCCTTGCATCTAGCGATATTAACATGCCATCTCGTGCATTAGAAGCTATTCCTCCAGATATGACCTTAACATTTACATTCATTTTTGAAAAATAATCCCTGAGAAAACCTTCTGCCATTGGACTCCTTGCTGTATTAACGCTACAAACTACTAAAATTGACTTGAAAGGAAAATTATTGTCCTTGTTTTTCATGAATATCTAAGAAATTTTCTTATTTTTAAGCAATATTACACAAAAAATTTCATAACATTAAAATCTTTGAGGAAAAAATAGCATGAATTTAAAACAAAATGAAAATATTTTACTTAAAACTTTCTTTTCTAGCAAATTTAATTCCTTTGGCTGTCATTTGTTCAAGAGCGCTTGAGAGGTTGCCTGGAGGAATGTCAATCCCTCTTGTAAGGTCTACAAGGAAAAATACTTCAAATCCAAAATTTTTAGCGTCCATCGCTGTAGCAAAACAACAATAATCTAAAGCCAAGCCGCAAACGAAAACTCTCTTTATCTTTAAAGATTTAAGGTATCCTGAAAGACCAGTTTCAGTTTTTTTATCATTTTCAATAAAACCAGAATAACTATCTATTTTTGGATTGTACCCTTTCCTAATAATTGCATGCGCAGCATTAGTATTTAATTTCTCATGAAAATTTGCTCCTTTTGTTCCTTGCACGCAATGATCTGGCCATAATACTGGCCCTATAGCTTCAGTTTGGTATTCATCTCCGGGTTTTTTTCCAGGATGATTGCTTGCAAATGATAAGTGATTAGGAGGATGCCAATCTTGAGTTAATACGATAATTCCGCTCCTTTTTTGAAAAATATCCATTACATCATTGATATCATCGATTATATCATCTCCTCCTTCAACTGGAAGCGCTCCACCTGGCATGAAATCATATTGCATGTCAACTACGATCAAAGCATCTGTATTGAAAACCTTAATATCTCCCTCAATTTTCAAGTCATCTATTTTCATTAATAACACCTCAAATTAATTATTTAATAATTAAAATCTAATATGCTTTAAACTTTACATTAAATCATCTTTTAAGAACATGATTCCTTAATATAAATCAAAAAAATTTATTTATTTTTATCAATTATAAATTATTGAGAATTTAGCATTGAATAAGCACTCGTAGTATAGAGGTAGAATCCGAGGTTCCCAACCTCGGGACGCGGGTTCGAATCCCGCCGAGTGCATTTTCCTAATTTTTCATTAAATGGATTAAAAAGAAAGAAGATTTTTACCAAGCAAGTCCTTTCATGAACTTTAAATCTGTTATTAACTTTTCCGCTTCATTTTGAGGAACCTCTAAATAAGCATAAAACTCATTTTGCCAGAAAGCTCTTCCAGAAGTGGTTGATCTTATATCTTCCGCGAATTTGATGGAATTTCGCACAGGAAGTAATATCTCTATTGTTGCTTGATATTCTTTTTCTTGATTAATACCAAGAATTTTTGCAGAATATTTAGAAAGAATAGAAACAACATTTTTGATGTGATCTGGAGGTAATTGGATGATCGTGTGATATATGGGTTCTAAAAGCACTAAATCAGCTTCATTTAAGCATTTTTTAATGGCATCGTAAAACATCATGGAAAGTTCTGTAAAAGCAGTATCTACTTTTAATTCAGTTAAATCGATATCTTCAATAATTATTTCCGTTCTTGTTATATGTTCCCCGCAGAGAGGCCCATTCATGCTAATTTTTTCAATGATATCTAAAATCATTTTCTTGTAATAATCATTGATTTTTTCTTGGGCTTTATTTATTATCACGTTTTGGTGTTCATCAAAACTCCAAAAGTTTTCAATTTCTTCTTCATTTAAGCCAGTTTGTTTTCTCATTAAATCTTTAACTCTCTCATCTGACTTAAAACGAGCCATATCATATTTTTGAAAAAATCTAACTGATTTATCATCTAATTTTTTAATCTTTAAGTCCACGTGAATTTCATGATTTTGACCAAAAATGCGAATTATAGAGGATTCTGAACGGCAAGACTCCTTAAATACGGCTCTTGGTTCTGATAAAGAAACTTTAACGCCACGCTTTTCTATCTCATTTGCAGTTATTTCTAAGTGTAAAGGTCCCATTCCAGATAACAAGAATTCTCCATTCTCTTTATTGATTTCAAATTTTAAGTTGGGATCCTCAATTAAAAGGTTCTCTATAATTTCTTTCATTTGGTCTAAATCTCTTAAATATTCGGGTTCTATAGATACCGTGATAACCGGCGTGGAGACATATTTTACATTTTCAAAAGGAATCATTTTACCAGATAATTCCTCTTCCACGATAGTTTCTCCACTTTTTATCATTTTCAAGCCTTCAATTGCAACAATATTACCAACTGGTACATGATCGACTTGCTCTCTTCGTTGTCCCATGAAAATTGCTGTTCTTTGAATTAGTTCATGATCATCTTCAAGAATTAAATATATTTTTTGCCTTTTTGAACAAACTCCAGAAAAGATTCGCCCCGTGGCAACTAAATTATTTTTGATAACTTGTACTTTACTCACGCATATTATCAATGGTCCATTTGGATCACAATTTATCAAAGCTTTTCCTATATCAGATTCTAAATCCCCTTCCCATATTTTCTTAATCCTGTACTTTTGAGCTTCAATTGGGTTGGGTAAATGATCCACTACCATTTCTAAAATTGCTTCATGGATTGGAAAATAACCGGGTAGATCGCTGTAAGTTTCCTTACTATAAGTCTCTTTCTTATACCTTTTTCTAATATCAGCAAACTTGAGAGAACTATTTTGAAGCATGTTCAAAGTAAAGCCCCATTTGTGGAGGGCTGAACCAAAAGCTACATTTCCGTCTGCTGGAGAAACCTGCCATTCTCTATTAAAGGGTTTCTCAGCAAAACGCTCAATAAGCGTGTTGAAATTATTTATTATTCGACTATATTTCTTTCTAATTTGATCATCTGTAAGTTTTAATTCTCTGATTAACCTATCAACTTTATTTATGAATAATACAGGTTTCACGCCTTCTTGTAATGCTTGTCTTATTACCGTTTCTGATTGGGTAATTATTTCTTCCACGGCATCAACCACGACAACTGCTCCATCAACCAATCGCAA
>CAZIEC010000039.1:5154-8381 GCA_964538145.1 uncultured archaeon | reverse complement strand
TCTCATTACTCAAGATCTTCTTCATAAAATCGAGGATTTTCCTACAATTTTCAGTAGGGTCAGACAGTTCACTGAATTCATTTCCCGCATGATATTGTTGGACTCATAACTTAACTTCACCATCAATCCTTACAATCCTTCCATCAACATGCAATCTTTTATCGCAAAATAGTTCAATTGCTTTAGGAAATATTTTATGTTCCCATTCAAGAATTCGAGCCGATAAAGTTTCTTCTGTATCAGTATCATAAACTGGCACGCATTTTTGGAGGATTATGGGCCCGTGATCTGCTTTATTGTCCACGAAATGTACCGTACACCCGGAAACCTTAACACCATATTCAAGTGCATCTCGATGAGCATGCATTCCCCTAAAAGAAGGTAATAAAGCAGGATGAATGTTCATTACATTACCATTGAAAGCGTCGATGAACTTTTGGCTCACAAGGCGCATGTATCCAACGAGAACAATTAATTCACATTCATATTTTTTCAATACATTGATCATTAGCTGGTCAAATTCTTCTCTCGGTTTGTCTACATATTTATCAGATTCAATCAAAACGTAAGGGATTCCAAGGTTTTTTGCTCTTTCCATGCAATATGCTCCTGGCTTATTACAAATTAATACTTCCACCGTTGCTTTGTTTTTTAATATTCCTTCTTTACAAGCTCTTACTATGGCTTCAAAATTGCTCCCAGAGCCAGAAGCTATTGCACCGATTTTAACTCTTGACATACTATTTCTTTTTTTAATCTTCATTTTTAAAAAATTTTGGGTTTTTTAAATTTTTAAAACAAGTTAAAGTTCATTTTCTTATTTAAAATTATTAATTGTTAGCTGTATTATGGATAAAATTTAAATCTATCAATATTAAGAATTTTATTTATTAAGTATTCTGAGGTATTTTTATGAAAAGATATTCTCTCAAATTAGAAATTTATTAATACTCAATTGAAAAAAAATATGACAGGAAGCCAATACTTAAAGGCTGTAGAATTTTGGTTAGGTTAAAAAGCATGAAATTTTTAATCTTTCCATGACAAATCTTAATTAAAGTACATTATTTTCCATTCGCTGTTATTTGTTTTTTTTCATATAATCTGTTCTTTAAAGTAATTTAAGTTCATTAATTATGATTATTTATTCTTGATAATGAAAATGTTTTTATTTGATTAACTTATATAATACTTAGAAATTAGGCGCAAGTTAATTCGAGATATACTCGCATTTTAATAGCGATAATATCTGACTTTAATCACCATGCTATTTGTTTCAAGAATTATAATGTTTTCTCATTCATTATTAATAAATAAACTTAGAATTGGAATCTAAAAAAAATAATAACTATACATCTAGTTTCAAGCTTAAACCAAGGATTAAAAATGTATGATGATATTCCTTTTAAAAAAATTGATGAAAATTAACTTTTTAAAGACTGAAGATTTATGAGCTACGAACAAGAATTACGAAGAATTAAGGAGGAAATCCTTCAAAACCTACCTTCAGACATAAAAATCAAAAAAATTGAGTTTGAAGGCCCTGAAATCGCAGTTTATTCTGAAAATACTAATGCAGATATGGTGGAGGGTTCAGAAGTCCTTAAAGAATTGGCAAAATCCATGCGAAAACGAGTTGTATTTAGATGGAATGTTGAAAAACGCAAGGATCCAGATGAAACTGAACTTTACATCAGAAACCTCGTGGGTGAAGATGCTGAAATATCAAATATAGAATTTGACCACACTCGTGGTGAAGTCATAATTGAGGCAGGCAAGCCTGGATTAGTGATTGGTAAGAAAGGAATTAATCTTAAAGAAATCCGTGCCAATACTTTTTGGCAACCAAAAACTATTCGGACACCTCCATTAGCTTCAAAAACGATACAATTGATTCGAGGAATGCTAAAGCGCGAAAGGCAAAATCAGAAAGACATCTTGCTTCGAATAGGAAAACGAATTCATCGACCACCCTTATTTAAAGATTTAAATATTAGGCTTACAGCACTAGGTGGGTTCCGAGAGGTAGGAAGATCCTGCATACTCATTCAAACTAGAGACAGTAATATTTTACTTGATGTTGGGTTGAATGTAGGTAATAATTATGATAAATTTCCATATTTTGAGATTCCAGAGTTTTCTGTCCGGGATTTAGATGCTGTAGTAGTCACGCATGCTCATCTGGATCACTGTGGAATGGTTCCATTTCTCTATAAATATGGATATCGTGGTCCAGTGTATTGTACGTTGCCCACGCGCAATCTTTCTACAATGCTTCAATTAGATTTCGTTCAAATCTGTGAGCGAGAAGGTATTCCCTCACCATATTCCAAACGAGATGTAAAAACTACTGTATTGCATACTATTCCATTATCTTGGGGCAAGGTAACTGATATTGCTCCTGATATAAAGTTAACTCTTCATAATTCTGGTCATATATTAGGTTCCTCGATGGTTCATTTACACTTCGGAAAAGGGGGCTTCAATTTTGTTTATACAGGAGATTTTAAATTCCAAAAAACTAGATTATTAGAAAAAGCTAATGTCAAGTTTCCAAGAGTCGAGAGTCTATTAATTGAAGCAACTTATGGTGGCCCTCAAGATAGAATTCCTAGTAGGCAAGAATCAGAAAAGGAGCTTAGACAAATAATAAATTCCACAATTAAAAGAGGTGGAAAAGTTCTAATACCTGTTCTCGCAGTAGGGCGCGCTCAAGAATTGATAATCGTTTTAGAAGAATTCATCTCCAAAGGTTTAATAGATAAAGTACCTATTTTCTTGGATGGATTAATTTCAGAAGCAACAGCAATTCATACAGCACATCCTGATTTTTTGAGTTCAGATTTGCGTGAAAAAATCTTGCATCAAGGAAAGAATCCTTTCTTGAGCGATTTTTTCACAACAATCAACGCTTACGATGAAAGATTAGATATCATTAAAGGCGGTCCTTGCATTATCATGGCAACAAGTGGAATGTTGATAGGGGGCCCATCTGTTCAATATTTGAAAGGATTGGCTGAAGATCGGAAGAATTCATTAATCTTTGTTTCATATCAGGTAAGTGGAACTTTAGGTTCTCGGATACAGAGAGGTTTTAGAGAATTTAACTATGTTGATGATAGAGGACGCACACAATTAGTTAAATTGAACTTGAATGTTTTTACTCTTGAAGGATTTTCGGGACATTCTTCTCGAAGTCAAATTTCTCAATTTCTTAGACGAATTCA
>CAZIEC010000039.1:0-5054 GCA_964538145.1 uncultured archaeon | reverse complement strand
ATTTTTCCATTAATGCTAATTGGAATTTTAATATTGGTATTACTTCTAACAAATCGTTCTTTCTGCGGATGGGTTTGTCCCATTGGTACTGTTCAAGATGTTTGTGCTGCTTTTCCTTTAAAAAAGAAAAGAGTTAGTCAAAAAACGCATAAAACTTTCCTAAATATAAAATATGGATTTATTATTTTACTAGTAATTGTAATGGTACCTCTTGGCATTTCAAAAACTGCCAATCAATACTTTTATTTGAAATTTAAACTGCAATTAGGAGATTTTGCTGAAAAACCAGTAGGCTTCTTTTCCATGTCCGAATTTTTATTCGTGTATTTTCCAAGATTCATCATTGATGCGTATACTTCTTTCATGACAGGTGGTGCTTTTTACGATCTGGGAGGAATTGTCATATTCTTATTCTACTTTATCATAATGGTCCTATCGTTCTGGTATCCACGAATTTATTGCAGGTATTTCTGCCCTTTTGGTGCCGTTGCAGCCTCCATAACTGATTATTCTTTCTTAAAACTAGCAAGGAATCCAGTTAAGTGTGTTGGAAGATCAGAGTGTGGTATTTGTGAAAAAGTATGCCCTAAACAAGTTAGAATTTTAGATGAACCTTTTGAATTTTTTACTGGAAATGGAGAATGCAATTTTTGCTTAAAATGTTTAGAGAAATGTCCATATGATGCGGTTTACATAAAATTTGGGAATGTATAAATATTTTTTCTCGATAAATTATCTATTTTTTAAAATTATTATAATATATCAAGATAAAATGCTCGATTTTTATTCGAATTTGATAATAAATTCATTTAGGAATTAAGAGAAATTTACGCGTGAAAAAATTTAATTTTTAGTTCTTTATAATAAATTTAATAATTTCTGATATAATATCTCCTAATAAGAAAAACGAAAAACAAATAAAAATAAAAACAATGGATCTAAAAAAAATTGAAGAACTCAAGTTAAGAATGAGAAAAGATTCCGATGTTGGAATTCACGGCATTCTCGATTCTCAAGCTACAAGATATTATAATGAGGGCGAAGAAGATGATCTTCTCGATATTCGGCCCCCATTTTTCAGGGATGTTGATAGAATTGTTCATAGTAAAGCTTATGCTAGATATATCGACAAGACCCAAGTTTTTTTTGAAGTAAATAATGCAAATATAACACATAGATCCTTACACGTGGTAATAGTATCGAGAGTTGCCAGAGAGATTGGCCGGATACTAAAACTAAATCTCGATTTAATTGAAGCAGGAGCTTTGGCTCATGATATTGGGCACTCTTGTTATGGGCATGTTGGTGAAGAAATCTTAGATGAGTTAAGCAAGAAATATAACATGGGCTCGTTTAATCATAATGCACAAGGGATTAGATGGGTTTCAAGATTGGAAAAAAGATACCCAGATAAACCCGCGAATGGTTTAAACTTGACTCTCCAAGTTTTAGATTCAATTTTATGTCATGATGGCGAAACTAATGAAAGAGAACTGAAACCTGTTAAGAAAAATGGAAAAACTTGGGAAGACCACTTTAAAGAGTATGAAGATTGTTTTAATAAGAACATGTTGAAAAAGATTCCCATGACATATGAAGGGATAGCGGTTCGCTTTGCTGACACGATAGCTTATATTGGTAGGGATATAGAAGATGCTATTTTGTTAAAATACATTAAAAGAGATGAGATCCCTCAAAACTGTAGAAAAATCTTGGGAAGTACGAATCGGGAGATAATGAATAGTCTAATAATGGATCTTCTTGAATATAGCTTGGATAACGATATTATTGGTTATAGTGAAGAAGTTTTTGAAGCCCTTAAAGAATTGAAACACTTTAATTATGAAAAAATTTATAATAGGCGTGATTTTTTAAGCAAAAATGAAAATTCAAGCGAAGATTACAAGGAAATTTTAAGGAAAAAATTTGAACTGATATGGGAACGTTCTCTTGAGGAATTAGAGAAAAAAAATTTGAATGCACCAATTTTTAAGGACCATATTGAATATATCGATGATAAAGATCTCTCTACTTATTATAACCCATTAAAGGAACAAGATAAACTTACATTGATCGTTAGAGATTACATTGCTGGAATGTCCGATAAATATTTTGCAGAAATTTATGAGTATTATAGTAAACAATAATTAAAGTTAGTAATTTTTTAGTTTGAATAAAAACTTAATCTTTATCGATTTAAAACATTATCAAGATTTCTTTTTAACTTTTTAAATTCAATTAGATTAGATTTAAGGAGTTTAGAATATTGTGGTAATATATTAAAATAATAAATAGGATTACACAACAGGAGGATGAAGAATAAATTTTTTTTTATATACGGGGTTTGTTTCAGTCACTTTTTCACGGGGGTACTTACCCCAAGTCAAGGGGCAAGATTTTTTTTTTAAAAATAGCTCTTCTTATCCTCCTTTTAAGTTGTGTAATCCAATTAATTATATACTCATTTTGAAATAAAAATTTATCTTAAATTTTTATAAATTAATATTAATAAACAAACTGATTTAGATAAAATTTTAATGTTTTCCTTCAATTAATCACATAATATTGTTAATTTAAACAACAAAAATCACTTAAAAAGCCCGGTGGTGTAGTTGGCCAAGCATTTGGGACTCTGATTGATATCAAAATAAGATATCAGGAGAGATCCTAAGACCACGGTTCGAAAAATAATAAGAAATACTTATTGTTCGGGTTTCCGTGCCGGGCTATTCTCTTTTTTAAAGAATAATTACTTTTTTTTTAAAATAATATGTTTATCCAGTTCTTTTTATTATATGATATCCAAATTCACTTTTTACTGGTTGAGATATTTCACCTATTTTAAGTTTAGTACAAGCCTTCCAAAACTCTGGTACCATGTCATTCTTAGTGAACTCACCTAAATTACCTCCACGTTTCTTGCTAGGACAAGTGGAGTATTTTCTAGCCAATTCTTCAAAATTTTCTCCAGCCATGAGATCTTCATATATCTCCATTGCTTTATTGTATTTTTCGACTAGTATATGGCTTGCTTTAATTTTACCTGCTTTTATTGGGGCGCCTCCAGATTTAGAACCAACTTTTGAATTTTTATCATTTTTTTGATAACCTTTTCCATATTTCTTTTTTCCTATTTTGATCACCTTTTTTATATCATACCAAATAAAATGAAATGTTTTATAATAAAAGTTATTATAAAAAGATGGGAAATTATTTTGTTGTTCAAGTCATACTTTTTTATATCTATACCTTTCTTCAGCGTATCTTGCATAAGCATCTGGAGTTGTTTTTTCTGGCACGTGATTCCTAACCTTTCTTAGCTTTATCTTTTTAGTGGGACATTTAGAAGAACAAATCCCGCACCCAATGCATAAATCTTTGTCAATTTCGAATATAGTTTCTTTTCCAGGTTCAATAATCGGAAGAATCGCTTTGGTAGGGCAATTATCAAAACAAGCAAAACATTGATTGCACTTAATTTCTTCGCTATAATAAGGTTCAAAATTAGATTTAGCAAACATTCCTGATCTATGAAACTTCGTAATAGATTTTAAGATCCCACAACAATCATTACAGCAATTGCATATAAAATTTGGAATTTGAGCGTTTAATGTCATGTGTACTAATCCATTTTTTTCGCATTCTTTTAACAAGGAGAGTGCTTCTTCCTTGGTCAATCGCTTGGCAACGCCAACATCAATTAAAAATTCTGCTATCATGTCAAAAACCATGCAAGTTTCTTTTGGTTTATTACATGCATCCCCTAAATATTCATGTTCAGTCCTACAAGAACATGGCATTACGCCATACGCAACATAATTATCTAAAATTTCTTCTAATTCTTCAAAAACTAAGATTCTCTGAGAAGGTGCTTCAATGTCCTTATTAATCTCTATAACTTTCTCGGATGTTTTTGCTGGTAAGACTCTAGGAAACGGATATGTTGAAGCTCCAGCAACATGTAAGAGGTATCGATCATAATACTTTTCCCAAAGGTTGCCTACTTTCTTGATTTTCTCTTCAGAAAAACTCTTTGCATTGCTAAAAAACATCTCATACAAGCCTAATACAAATGGCCATAAAGCATACTTACTTCTTTTTTTAGACTGCCCTAATCTAAAGATAAGCGCTTTACTTGCAATTGAATCAAGCATTTCAACAACTTTATCAAATGACAATCCGCTACGCAAAGCTAACTCCTTGGGGTTCACTCTATCCACAAATGGCATTTCAAAGTAAGATAACAATTTGGCTTCTTCTTCAGTATACATTTCTTTTAATATTTTAATTATTTCAGGTGCTTTTGGTGCTCTAATCGGCCATTTATCTAACTTTTGCCTTAATAATTCGAATGGATTTTCAACTACATCTTTTATTTCATTCATTAGAATATATTTTAAATCTTTTATAATAAAAACTTTAATACTTGAAAGTTTAGAACAAATTATTAAATGAGAAGAATGAGCCCAAAATTAATTATTAACATTAATTCGTAGTGATTGAACTTAAAATTTAGAATATAATTAATAAATCTTAAAAATTGATAAATTAATTTATGATCATGTATCTGAAATTTTTAATCTCTTCTATGCCGTTAATTTCAACGACAATATTTTGAAATTCTTTAATATATGAATCAATCAAATATGAAATGATCACATTTTCTCCTTGAAAATGCATGTTCTTGCTAATAATCCTATCTAAATACTTATTTTCAATTTTTATTAACTTTCTTTGTATTTGAGGGTCATTGGGCATAACAATAATTACATTTCCAACAATTTTTTTGTCAGTTTCACGAGTACTAGTACTAATTAAGCCATCGTATTCTGAAGCATCAATGGTGGACATTAAGCGTAATAGAGCATCTCTTATTAGCTTGGACTTGTTTTCATACTTGTTCTTGGATATTAATTTATTTATGAATTCTCGTAAATTTTCATTGATAGAAAAAGATATGATCGGACTCATTTTTAAATCATGTATTAGATAATACTTTTAATATTATTATTCGAATTTAATACTTAAAAATCTTTGTAAGAAAAAAAACTTAT
>CAZIEC010000038.1:0-18309 GCA_964538145.1 uncultured archaeon | reverse complement strand
GAATTGAATTAAAGGTGGAACATTGGCAAGTGTCTTCAAGCGCAGGCTTAGACCGACCGGGAGTCTATACGGCTGGAATTGATTTTTCTAGGTACGATAACATTATAAAAGAATTTCCAGATAACAAACTTGCAAAAGTTGTAAATATTGCTTCAAAAATACTCCAAAATCCAACAAAAAGAGCCATCCAAAAATTAGGGCAAGATTTAATAGCAGAAACTGGATTTGATGAACACCTATATTTTGTAGATTGACCCTTTTAGGATGTTATGGTTTAAAATACATGCTATTATTAAATTTTTAAATAAAATGAAGGAAAATTTTCAGTCTGCCATTTTAAACATCTTTTTCATAAAATGATTTCTAATCATTCATTTAAGCCAAAAATTTAAATATTCAACGACCTTCTTTTTTCTTTGACAAAAAATTTCAATAATGATTAAAGAGTTAAAGCAAATAAGAGAATTTCAAGAGGCATTTTAATCATTAAAAATTTAAACCCGATTTTATATTTTGGTTATTACAAAATCATTATGAACAATCTTGGGATTCTCTCTATTATTTAAACTAGGGAGGGCATCATTAATTTCTTGAATGTGAGAGTGATTGATAATGAAAGAAAATTTTAAAAACATATGTGGAGTAATAGCAATTATATCAACCATATTAATTATAAATTATTGGGCAATTTCATTTTCTTCACAGCCAGTTTCTTACCCAGCAGATTTTTATGGAACATCTGAAGAAGTTCCTTTAGAAGAATTCTTAAGTTATGCTAAAGAAAACAATTTCTCAATTTATTTACCTACTAAATTTCCTAAAGGTTTTATTATAACCGCAATATATCTTAAAAGAGAACCATTTATAGCCATTGTGGTCTATAGTGATGAAGAAAATAAAGATTATAAAACTTCAGGATTCACTATTGAAATAAGTCATATAAATCCAAAATATATTCCAACATTATTAGAATTGCAAGCATTAGATGAAAGTTCACAATATATTTATGCTAAAGAAATAAATAATTGGACTGTAATGATTCACGAACACGCTAGTATAGGTGGTAATCCAGAAACGAAAGCTAAATTTGGTGATTATGGATTAATTGCTCAAGTTTGGATTGATTGTATAGAATATTTATACTGTATACCCCTTTTATCAAAACAAGATGAAATCTCCCAAATAATCGAGACCATGGTGCAAATCGTTTAAAAAAATATAATGTTTTATATGTATTAAAACTACGAAAGAAATCTATTAAAAAAGGTTCTATTAAATTTAAAAGATAAAAGATTTCTATTTAAAAAAAATTATGAAAAAGAAAGATTTTGGTTATTGGTTGGTGATTTCAGGAGTTATTTTAATTATAGCTTCCTTAATTTCTGCTATAATCTTTTTATCATTATTCAAATCATTAGCATTCTTAATTTATATTTCATTAATATTAGAAATAATCGGTTTAACTTCTGTAACTATAGGTGGTTTAACAAAAGAAGTAAAAGAAAAAGACAATTCTGAAAATAAAATGAAATCTAAAAAATAATAAACATGTGATTTTTTTTATTTTGTTTTGATTGCATAAAATAATAGAATTTAAAGAATTAGTTAAGAGGATCTATATACAGTTTTTCCTCTAATAATTGTTTCAACGATTTTCAATTCTTTTATGTTTTCTTTTGAAATTTCAAGAGGATTTTTATTTAAAATTACAAGATCTGCTAATTTTCCCACATCGATAGTTCCTTTAATATCTTCTTCAAATGCCGCATATGCTGCGTTTATAGTATAGGTTTTAAGGGCTTCTTTCATCGAAATGCATTCTTCAGGAACAAAACCATTCCTATTTACTAAGGCATGAAGTCCAAGAATTACTGAAGGGTCCTCTACGGGGCAATCCGAACCTGAAACAAGGACCACACCAGCTTCTATTATTGATTTCATTGGATAAGTATATTTACATCTTTCTTTTCCAATCCTTTTTTCAAGCCAAGTATACTCTGAATTGATGAAAGGAGGTTGACATGAGGCAATGATTCCCAATTTAGCCATATCTTCCAATACATCTTTAGTTAACATTGAAGCATGTTCAATTCGATGCCTATGATCTGGGCGAGGTACTTCTTCCAATAATCTCTTGAATAAATCAACAATTAGCCTATTTCCCTTATCTCCAATTACATGTACAGCAATTTGAATCCCTTTTTCATGGGCTTCTTTCATTTGTTTGTATAATTCTTCAGGTTCTACAACGCAAAATCCACTACTCTCAGGGAAATCTGAAAAGGGTTCAAACATGTATGCAGTTTTAGCACCAAAAGTGCCATCTAAAAACAATTTAAGGCAACCTATCTTAAATTTACCATCGTGCTTTCCTTCATCTAAAGGTGGTTTTTTTAATTTCAGCAACTTACGAAGTCTGTTAGTAAAGATTATTAGATACCAATTTTGGAGGACTTTATCTATTACCGTTCTAAGGAAAGGTATTTCAATTGCACCCATATCTCCAAATTCTCCACCAGATTCTGCATGAAGTATTCCGTGTATTGATGTAATGCCGTTTTCAGCAAGTTTTTGAAATACTTTTTCTGCACCTTTTTCTAATTCTGCTTTTTCTGGTAAAGAAATTTTTGATAACATTGGAGCCATGGCATTTTCTGACAAGATACCTGTTAATTTTCCTTTTTCATCTTTTCTAATTTCCCCACCTTCTGGAGATGGCGTATTTTCATCTATTCCCGCTAATTTTAGAGCTTTAGTATTGGCAATTCCAACATGCCCATCATATCTCATTACAAAAACGGGATGGTTAGGACACGCATCATCCAAATCCCATCTTGTTGGCAAAATTGGTGTATCAAAATTTTCTTCGCATAAATTTAAGCCAACTAATAACTTATCTGTCGGCCAATTTTTCGCAGCATTACTCAAAATGGATTTTAATTCTGACAAGCTATTTATATTTGCCAAGTTAGGAAAAATATAATAAAAGGTATATAATATCGGATGCAAGTGACAATCAATAAAGCCAGGTAACATGGTTTTTCCTTTAAGGTCAATTAATTCATATTCATTTCCAACCTTTTCTTTTACTTCATCTAATCTCCCAATAGCTGCAATTTTTTCGCCAACAACCGCTATAGCATCCACAACAAAATGATCATCGTTCATTGTCAAAATGGTGCCATTATAATAAATTATTGGTTTTGAATTCTTCTCACTCATTCTTATTATCACATTAAAAATGTAAATAATTAAAGAATAAGAATTTAAAATTTAAAATAAATCATTATATTAGTATAGATTATTGAATTATAAAAAAGTAAGAAAAGTTTAAAAAATCAGAAATAATTTTTAGGTTTAATCTTATAGTTATCTAAAAAATTAATTACTAAAAATAGGCGAAACAAGTTGTTAAAGAAGTCAGATCTGAAAAAATTCAACTCGTTAATGCAAGAAGCAAATTCTTTCAAGAATGATAAGAATTACAATAAAGCAATAGAGAAATATTTTGAAGCAATAGAATTTGTTGAAAATAAGGTGAAAGAATCTGGGAGCAAGCAAGTTGAGATTAATAATATAAAATCTCAAATAGATCAATTATATTCTGTTGAAATTATTGACATAGTTAAGGATTTTGAAGATGAGCTTCAAAACGAGAATTTTGAGAATGCAGAAAAATTGCTTGAAGAAGTAATTCGAATTGCAGATAAAATTGAAAATGAAACCTTAAGAACTCATGAATTAGATGAAGTAAATTTTTTAAAAGAAAAATTAAAATTAGGAAAAGAAATTCATGAAGCCAAATTGCTAATAGATAAGAATGATTTTGATAATGCGCTTTCATTTTTAAAAGATTTATTAGAAAGGGCTAATAGCTTACATGATGATCCTCAAAATAAACAAATTTTAACCATTAAAAATCTAATAGATGGTATTTTAGCAAATAAAGTTAAGATATTAATCGAAAAGGCTCAACGGATTAAAGAACAAGAAAATCTGGATGATAAATTAGAACTTTATAATGAGGTGTTGAAAGTTATTGAGAATTTTAATGATCCTAAATTAAAATCTGATGAAAAGGAAAAAATAATGAATTTAATAAATCAAGCTTATGCAAATGTGATAGACTCAATCGTTATATCTTCAGAAAATCTTTTCAATAAAGAACAGATTGAAGATGCAGAGGAACAATTAAAGAATGCATTAAACTTAGCGAGTAGAATGCCTGAATCAGAGGTAAAACATTTAAAAATCTCTAACATAAAGGATATTGGCTCAAAATTGATAAATCCCAAGTATGTTGAGAAAATTGAACCCTTAATAGAAAAAGGAAAGGAGTTAATTAGTAAAGAGTTTTTTGAAAATGATATAATTGTTGTAAATAATGCAATTAAGTATTTTTCTCAAGCTCTTGATCTTATTAATAAAATGATAGATTCTGACGAAAAAGAAACTTATTTTGAGAAGGTTTCCGAATTAATTAATAACACTTGTTTAGCTAGAATTAATCTTCTTAAAGACAATATTTTGGCAAAATTGGGAGGTAAAGAATATGATAGTGCAATTAATATTTTATATGAAGCAATTGGGATCGCAAAAAAAATGCCAATTTCAGAAGACGAGAATAAATATTTAAATGAGCTAAAAGATTCTGTAAATGATGTTTACATTTCTCAGATTAATGAAATTTTAAATGAAGCAGAATCTTTAGTTAAGAAAAATGAATTTGAATTAGCCATTGAAAAGTATAATGATGCGCTCAAGATAACTGATAGAATGTATCTTACTGAAAAGATGGAAAATGTTGTAGAAAAAATAAAAAGTTTAATTTATCAAGCAGAACTGAAGAATTTGGTAAAACAAGGAGATTTAGCAGCTGAAGAAGAGAAATATGAAAAAGAATTAGAAAAATTAAGTAAAAGAATGGAATATGCCAGAACTATTGATGATAACAAGCGCAGGAATGAAGAAATGGAAAAAATAAAAGAATCCATTGACCAACTACACTTTTCTAGAATAGAATTACTCTTAGAGCAATCAGAAAAATTCTTTGAAAATAAAAATTTTGAGAAATCATTTGAATGTTTTGAAAGTGCCATTAAAATTAACGAGAATATTGAAAGTCCTAAATTCAAGAATAGAATTCCAATAAAATCAAGATATAAGGTTAAATTAGTTGAAAAAGCTAAGATTGATATAAATGAGAGGAATTTCGATCAAGCAATTAATACATGCCAGAAAGCTCTTGAATTGGATGAAGAATATCAAGATGCTCATTTTTACATGGCTCTCTCAAGATTTAAGAAAGGAGAGCTAGATTTAGCATTAAGAGATTTTGAAAAAACAATCAAACTTAATGAGAATAATGCCTTAAGTTGGAATTATATTGGCATTATTTCTGAAAGAAAAGGACTTTTAGATCAAGCATTGGACGCATTTAATAGAGCTATTAAACTAGAACCGAATAATGCGGAATTCAATTACAACCTTGGATTCACTTTAATGAATAATGGAGATATTGACAAAGCGATTGAATCATTGATGAAATCAGTTGAATTAGATCCTTCTTTAGCTAAAGGATGGTTATTTCTTGGTAGGGCTTATATGATAAAACAAGATGTTTCAAAAGCAATACATCATATTGAAAAAGCCGTTAACTTAGATGATAACTTAAAAGAAATTTTTTCAGAGAAAATTGATAATTACAGGAATATTATTGAAACAATAAATGATGCTTTGAACTCAGAGTTTAAAAAGAATTTATGAAAAAAATCTAAATTTCCATATTCTTAAAATTTTAAGAATACTTTAATATTAAAAATAAGAAAAATAAATTACAACAAATTTGTAGCATATTGTTGGACTAGAAATTCAATTTTTTCAGGTTTTAATTGATTTTTTTCCAATTCTGGGCACATGTTCTCTAAATGATATAATAATTCACTCAAACCCTCTTCAGCTTCTCTAACATCAATATTATCCATTTCATTAATGACGACTGAGCCAAGTAAATGTTTTGATCTCTTGAAAATAATGACATTTTCACCTACTTTAAGCTGTTCTAATTCTGAATTGAAGGATTTTTGAACAAAACTATTAATTGCTGCATACAATCCACCTTGCAAAACATCTTCTCGAGAAGATGATGTTAATGGAATGCCTCCCTTGTCGAATATTGTCACTGCTTTTATATCGATTTTCTTTTTTAACTGCTTGCCTGTTAATCTATAATAAATTTTCATGAATGCTGGAACGATTCCATATCCAGTTTTGCAAGAAATTGGTAAGATTTCAAAGGAATTTATCTTGCTTAATTCTAATTCTTCAATAATTTCTCCTATTTGAGCTACTGGTTGCAAATCGTACTTGTTTGCTAATACAATCAAAGGTTTTTTTTTGAATACATCTGCTAATTTCCATAATTCATTTTTAGCTTCTTTAAATCTTTCTCGATCATAAGCATCAATCATAAAAATTATGCATTCAGTATCGTTCATCTCATGAAGCCATAAATCTCTAAAATCCTTTTGACCACCCATATCCATTACATTAATACGGATTCCTTGAATTTCAATAGTAGTAAGCTCTTTTCCCATTGTAGGAGCATGTTCAATAAAAGTACCATTCTGCAAGAAGGACACTAATGTCGTTTTTCCTGAATTGTCTAATCCTATTATGACTATTTTCTTTTCTTTAGTAAAAATTCTTTTAATTATATCCTTAACACCCATGACATCAATCCTCTTGTTTAGAAAAGTTGTTAAATGTTTAAGTTATAGTAAAAATAATGATTATTAACTATAATTTATTGGATAGTATTTTGTTCTAACAGCACAAAATATTATGGAAAAATCTTAAATATTTAAAAAAAGTATATCAGAGAATTAGTCTCTTTTTAAATAAATCTCAATGAGGTATAAAAGAATTGATTAATATTGTTTATTTTAAAATTTAAAAAAATAAAAATAAAATAATGTTAAAAAATTATTCTCTAACTACGAATTTAGAAATCCAAGTACTTTTAATTTTTTCTTCAATGTCTTTTTCAGGGAAAATATATTTCGTATAAAAATCTTTTACTCCAAGGAGAAAAAGAAATGACGCAAATCCACGAAAATACAACACCAGATAAATATTAAGTGTTAATATTGATATGGAATAAGCGAAAATATAAATTCCTAGACCAAAAGCAATGCTATTTCTTTTTTTTACTCCTTCATAAATTAGAATAAATGCCAATGGATAACTTACTATTATTGAATATATTATCATAGGAAAATCGGATTCTACGAGCACCTGCGCTTGAGAAATAAAAATTAGTGAAATAACTGGTAATGTATACCATCTTACAGCTTTTTTTATGAAGACCAAAAATGCAAGATACAAAGTAAGAAGTACATAAGATAAAAAAGCATTTAATTTTAATCCCCCGATAAGCTTTTGTTGTATATCGATGACTCCAAACTCATTCAATATTCCTAATACAGAAATAAGTACCTCAAAAGAAATTATTACCATTATAGTCGAAAATAGTCTATTTTTGGTTTCCAATCTTTTCATTAAAAGAATTTTAAGAGAGTACCCCATAAAAGTAATGAAAATTAATGATGCTATAATTAGAAGCAGGTCATACATTTAGTTTTTTACCTCCTCACTTAGTTTTTCTTTGAAAGGTCTAAATCGACCAAGAACGAAATATATTCCAAAAAGAGAATAAGCGATTTGTAGTATTTGTGAAAAAAGTCCCTCTCCAGTAATAATAGTCATGAAAGAAAAGAAAAAGAAGATCCCTAACCCTAATGCACTATTGTCTCTTAAATTAAATCCTATTATGAAGAAAAATAGTAAGCCGATAATAGCTCCAATGTATAAGTATATAGTATACATCTCATAATATCCGGTATAAAAGTAGATAAAAAGCATTCCAATAAAAATAAAGAAAGGAGTATATAGCAACCATTCAATATTATAAGCGTGTGCTATTAAACTCAATGCAAAGCAAACGATAATCCCAACCCCAATGGAAAATATGTTAACAATGCTTAAAGTATTACCTGCAAGCTCGTACGAGAGAAAATTTAAAGGAGCAAAAATTTCATATAGATCACCCCAGAATACCGTTATTGTGTAACCTGTAAAAATTCCTAGCATTATAAATCTAGTAGTATTCCATTCTCCCGTTTCAGAATGTTCTTTTAGTAACTTTCCAAGGAGGATAAATGTCATAATGATAGCAATCGGTATTTCAAATAAATTTGCAATTGTTTGAGTTAAATAAGTTATATCTACCATTAGAAAAAACTCCCCTTTAAGTTTGGTTTCTTTTTTATTAATTTATTCCTAAAATCTTCAAAAATTTTTGAAAATTGAATTTTTATTCCATTTATGTCTATATCTGTTTCTGTATTTAATCCTTGATAGATCTTTTGTTGATTTTCCATTAGTAATTCTTCAGAAAGCATGTTATTTTCCTCTAAGATATGAAAAAGTTCCACCATAACAAATTTGTATAAAAATGCTTTTTCTTTCTTTTCTATTAAAATGGAGTATGAAAGAAGATCGTCTCTCTCATCTGTTTTTGGGATTTTAAAAATATATGATAAGACTTGAAATTTGTTGTATTTATTTAGAATAAAATCGCCAGGCTTCGTGCCAACTGGGAAGCAAATATCCAAAATCTTGTTTGGCTCGCTAATGATATCCGGGAATTCAGGATATACACCAATTATTTCTCTCTTAGAGTTTACATGGCCTCCTAGTTTACAAAAAATTGCCCATTCTGTAGCCATTTGTGAATCACAGAAATTTGTTTAATTCTTATACCAAGAATAGAATTACTTTATATCGTTCAATTAAATGTTGAAGATAAATTTGAAAATAAAGTAAAATTTGTTATATAAAAAATTAGATTTTTTAGATTGAAGTTTGTATTAATGACACAAAAAAATTTGTAATTAAATTCGTTTTAAAATCATAATTTTACATTAACATTGCCTTAAAAAACCTTGGACTTAAGGTCACTCTTGAAAGAATTGGGAGGCTATTGAACAATCGTTCTCCAACCCATCGGTCTCGGCTTGTATCATATTTTGAGAGATCTTTAATGATATGAGCTTCATAAACATATCTTCTCACCGTTTTATCTGTTAAAAGTAATTTCGTGTAAGTATTCCATAGTGTCTTTACATATGAACCTCCACTATAAAAAAGGTATTCACAAGCATCACCATTTCTAAAATATCCCTTTAATAAGATTCTTGAAATCTCCTGATCATATTTAACTAAGTCAGTACTAGTAAAATCACTTTCATTTTCAAACAAGGATTTAAGGACCTTTGCAGCGACATAAGCACTAATTAAACCGCATAAAATTCCTTCATAAAAAAAAGAGGTAACTAAGCCTGCAGCTTCTCCTAATATAATGACACGTTTATTTGTAAATCTTTTTATTGGATGTTTTGAAATATTTCCAGTAATAAACTTTTTCCGATCCCATTTTAAACCTTTTAAGTACGGTTGGATCTTTTTATAGTTATGTAAAATCCGATCTAATTTTTCTACAAGCTCAGAATCAGATTCTTGATTTCCCAAATATCCCGTAGAAATCCTGTCTCTCCCAACATTGAAGAAGAAAGGGCCATTGGAACTAATTTTAACATTTAGATGAAACATGTATTGAAAATTAAAATTTTCTTCTAACACATTTTCATCAGATATAATATTAGTATAAACACCCTTAAATGTATCCGGAGTTCCAAATCCTAAAGTTTTCTGAAGCTCAAATCCTCTTGATCCCGTAGCAAGCGCCAATAATTTAGTTTTATAACTTTCTCCTTTATTGTTTATTAATTCAAAGTAATCTGAATGCTTAACAACTTTAGTAATTCTTTCGTTAAATTTAGTTTCACCGCCATTATCTTGAAATTTTTCTATTAATTTACTTAGAAACAATTCAGTCCTACTAATTTGGCCCAAAGGAGGCCCAAACTCTCTACTATTAAGCAAACCATCGCATTCTTCACTTTTATAATTTAATTGAATGAAAGGTCGAGGAAATATGGTCTTATCTTTCCATATTACTTCATCGATATATGGTTTATCATGTTCTGCGAAAATATTTGTCCTTTCAGGAATTTCTCTATCATAATCCTGGGATTCAACCAATAAAGTTCGCGCAAATTGAGAGACCTTATAAGAAAATGAAGCTCCAGAAACTCCAGCTCCAACCACTATTATATCGTACATTGTTAATTTTTTAAGTCAATAAAAGTAAAAAAAGGTTTTTTTTTCTTAAAAATTAGAAATGAATTGCCTTTCTTTATATTATATTCTCAATAGTTTTAGCAATTTTATCCATGTTAATTTCGGCCATTCCTAAAGGAACACTTGCATCAAAGAGGACCACAATTAACAGAGGATCCAACTTCCAAGGTATTTTTACTATTTTTGAGAATATTTTTTGTTGATTTTCCAAGCGGTAAAAAGTCATATCAAATTCATTGGCAATCATGTGCCTTATTTCTAATTCTTTTAAGGATGATAATAAAATATCTTGTGGAAGAGAAGAATATATTACTCTTCCATTTATTAATAAAAGCGCTGCTCCCGATATTTCATTACCCATCAGCATTTTTTTCAGGAAATCGATAATTTTCTTGTATAAGACCATTTCTGATGCTATTTCTTGATCTCCCGAGATGATTAAATCAATTTTTCTATCAAATGATGGATTTAAAATTTGTTCATCTTCTTCAACACTTTTTTCAACCATGAACTTTCCAAATTCATTCATAATCTCATTGATTCTCGTTTTTATGAAGAGGAGACTCGTAGAAGAATCAGCCAAGATTGAAATAATATAATTTCCAAAAATTTCAAATACGAATCTAAAACCTCCCATTTCTAAAATTTCAGGAGTTTTTTTTAAAATTACGCTCTCTGAAAAAGAAAATATTGCAGAAAAAAAAGGGGTGATTAAATTAGGATTGATTTTATCAAATATTTTAGTAAAATTTCTTGAGTAAATGCATTCTCCAGTCTTACGCAAAATGAATAATGAATGTATTTGCATTTGTTAAATCAAATCAATTATTTGTATAATAGAAAAAATAAAATCAAGTCTTTTAATAATTTTTTATTAGACATTTTAGCATAAAATCATACATTTTGTTCTCGATAAAATGGGTGTAATTGAGGATTTTTATAAAATAAGAAAAAATATTATTTTATACAGAATTTATATTGAAGATATATGTGTTTCTGTTGCAAAATTTGATTATAATTAATCTATCATTTAGTAAGAATATTTTATAAATTGAAATAATAAAAATCTTTAGAAAATAATATGAAAGAAAGTAATGTATTATTTTTCATAATCAAGAGATTTATATAGAAAATTTAATTTGTGTAATTAAAAAGTAGTGAATAAATAAAACACATCTTTATAAAAAAAATTAAATTGCATGAAAAATGTCAGACGAAGAAATAGAGAATATAAAACTTAAAAAAGCCGAAATGTTGATGAAACAAGCAACGTTACCAAAAGAAATTGTTAAAATACATTCAATAGAAGAATTTAATAAATTGGTATCAGACTATAATAACAATGTAATTGTTATAGATTTCTGGGCGGTATGGTGCGGACCTTGCATAACTTTTGCCCCTGTTTTTGAAAAGTTGCAACAGGAGTATGGGAAGGATTACATTTTTGTGAAAGTCAATGTCGATGAAGTAGGCTCTATTGCTGCTCAATACGGGATTACTGGGATTCCTACAACCCTATTCATTAAAGGCGGAAAAGTAATTCATAAAATAGTAGGAGCAGTTCCTTATACGTACATGAAGGAAGTTTTAGATAAAATAAAGTCAATAAATAATTAGAACTCTGTTTTTTATTTTTTTATTTTATTATATTTTATAATTAATTAAATTTTCCAGGCCAGTGAAATGGAAAGCATTTCAAAACAATTAAAAGAAATAATGGAAGAAAAGCGGGTTTTTAGGAGTAGTAATTTATTCAGGTGCATATTAGGTTTAAATGAATTGGAAACTAATGTATTTTCTTATCTTTTGAAAAATAAAATGGCTACGACCATTGAATTATCACGAATTTTTAAGAAAGACCGAAGTTCAATTCAAAGAGCACTTCAAAATTTGATTGAACTAAATATTGTGAAGAGAGATTCAATGTCATTAAAAGAATATGTTCAGTCTCGTGGTTCGCAAAAGAGACATAATAAAAGGGGTTATCTTTATGTTTATAAGGCGAGAGATTTAAACGAAATAAAAAAAGAATTCCTAGACTTATTAAATAAATGGTATAAAACGATGGTAAACTACATTAATTCTTTTGAGACATTATTCAATTGTTTTGAAACGGATGGAGAAATCTGTTAATAAAATTAAAATTTACTCGTTGAAAATAATTTTTATTTAATTATATTTTACATTTTCTTATGAATAATCACAGTAAGAACAAGTCTACTCTTTCTATAATACTTTTTATAATCGTGGTTTCCTTAGTATCTTCTATCTCTAACATGATCTCTCCAAATTTATTGATTATTTCAAACTTCTTTGGATTTGGAGGAAATACTGCACCATTAGGCACGTTAACATTTACATTTACAATAATGACTGGAATTACAATGCTATTTTTTGGATTTTTAGCCGATAAAATTGTAAGAAAATGGATTGTTTTGACTGGGACATTAGTATTTTCAGTATTTTCTCTTTTCACAATTTTAGTTCCTGCTGGACAATATGGATTTCAAGTTTTTTATGCCATTACAATAATAATTGGTGTGGGATATGGCGCTCTTATTCCAAGTATATTCTCATTAATAGGGGACATGATCTCACAAGAAGATAGATCTAAAGGTTTTTCTTTCTTTTCAATTGCATCCTTAATAGGAATGGTTTTAGGAACTGGTCTGGCAACTTTTGCAGGACCTATCGATTGGAGGTTATCATATTTTTTCATAGGAATTATTGGAGTAATTGCTGGCATCTTTTTCCTTTTCTTCAAAGAACCCTCTCGCTTGGGAGTTGATTATCAGAATTTAATACAAAAAGATGCAATTGAATATACTTATAGGATAAAAATATCGGATTTAAAAGTAATTTTTAAAAAAAAGTCAAACGTGTGGTTAATCATTAACTTTGTGGATACAATCCCTACCGGCATTGTCCTCTTTCTATTGTTTGCATACATGGAAACATATCATGGAATTACTAGCGATATTACCTTAATCCTATTATTAGTCATTTTATTCTCAACACTTTTAGGGACAATTGTATTTGGATTTATAGGAGATAAACAATTCAAGAAAGGAAAAAAGAGAGCACGTGTTGGATTAGCCTTGATAGGAAATATAGTTCCAATTCCATTCGTATTTATTGCATTAATAATTCCTTTCAAAAGTCCTGATTTGTTTCCGGGACTTCTCATTTGGTTGCTACTTTTTTCAATTGGAATTTTCATAAATGGGGCAGTAAATGGAAATTGGTATGCCACGGTTGTAGATTTAAATCTACCAGAACATAGAGGTACCGTGCTAGCAACCTCAAACTTTTTTGATATTATTGGGAGAGCTATTGGTCCCTTAATTGGTTCTATAATGGCAGATAACTTTGGATTCGTATATGGGATGATGATATCAATATTTTTCTGGATTTTAATTCCATTTTTCTGGATTGGAGTGTGGAAAAATATATTACCAGAAATGGAATTTACAGAGAAAGTATTTAAAGAACGACTAGGCATAGATTCAAAATTAAATGAAAAATGAATATCTAATTATCTAATTATTTATTTCTTTTATAATTTTTATTTCTAATGGAAAAAAGGTTTCTAAATAAGTAAATTATTTCAATACTATTAAATAGCATATTAAAATAAATAAATATTAGATTAAAATTTCTAATTATTGAGATTATTATTAAATGAAACTCTTTTTAGGAGAAAAAATTATTTATATTAGATAAACCTAACATTTATAAAGTTTAAGGCACTTTTAACCTCGAAATTGATAAGTAAAGTTAAATCATGAGTTTAAAGGTGAATTATTTTTGTTAAACTATGTTAATATATTTGTTCCAACATTTATTGCTTTTAGAGAAGGGTTGGAAGCTTCTTTAGTAATTGTCATATTATTATTATATCTTAAAAAATCAGACAGAAAGAAATATAACAAGTTTGTATATTTTGGTTTATTTTTAGGAATTGTTCTCAGTTTATTATTTGCACTACTTTTTACTCTAATGTTCGGTGGTTTTTCAGGATTTTCTGAGAAGATATTTGAAGGAATCACGTTCATGATATCCGGAGTTCTTATTATAACATTAATCATGTGGTTAAGCAAGGAAGGATCAAAATTGAAAATTAATTTGGAAGAAAAAGTAGATTCAGCAATTAATTCAAGCAAATCTTTATCAATTACATTTTTAACCCTAATCATGATTTTGCGAGAAGGCATTGAATTAATATTAATGCTCTCTGGTGCTATTTCAATTGGAGGGACAACTCAACTGGATATTTTTTTAGGCACGTTGATGGGGCTTGCAATTTCCATTATCATTGGTCTTTTAATTTTTTATGGGATGAAAACATTTAATATTTCAAAATTTTTCAAGATTACAAACATCATATTAATCATATTTGCGGCTGGTTTAATTACATATGGAATTCATGAATTCATTGAAGCTGGGATAATAGACCCTATAATTAGTGAAGTTTGGAACATTAAACAAATTTTACCTGAAAATTTTCCTGATGGAAATCCATTGACTCCAGAATGGCTTGAAATAATTGGTTCGCTTCTCAAAACATTATTTGGTTATAATGCAAATCCTTCATTGGTAGAGATCCTAGTTTATCCTCTAATTTTGATAACAATCATTATTATTTCTAAAAGATTATGGAAAAGAAGTAGTATTAAATAAAAAAAATATTATAAGCATGGAAGAAAATTATTTTGTTTGAAATTTCCTTTTTTTTTCATTAGATGATTAATAAAACTAATTAATTAAATATATAATAATAGAAAATTATCATTAAAACAATGGTCATCCAATTTGAATTGCAAGGAAGTTTTACTGTAGGAAAGCCAACATTAGGAGCATTATTGTCGAAAAGGTCAAGGTGTATTATTAAATTAACAGAATCTAATTTAATATTTCAATCAGAGAGAGATAAAATAATTTTTGAAATAAAAGTCTCACACGTTAAAGATTTTTATATAAAAAAGAGATATAATCTAAGTGTTATTGAATTGGAAGATACATTTGGAAATTATTATTCATTTTATGCATTAGAAGAAAAAAAAGAAAATTATTTTAAACCTTCTAAGCTGTTAACGGAAGAACTTTTTCGACACTTGACTAGAGTCATATTGAAAGGAGATGAAACTATCTTTTTTGAAAGCAAATGTACATATTTACCAGAATATCCCGATAAAGATTGGAAAACTAAGAAGATCCAAGGGATCATGCTGCTAACAAATAATTTTTTGTTATTCAAGCCATTTGAGAAACAGCCAGTAATAGAAATAAAAATTTTAGACATTAATAAAATAAAGTCTCAAAAATTGTATAATACAAATTTTTTAATATTAAAGACTTACCAAAAAAAGTATATTTCGATAACATTTTTTAAAAAGCATTTGTTTATTAGAACTCTTGATAAATTTAAGCTTGATAAATTTGAAAAATTATTAGAACAAATGAAAATATATAAAGAATCCGAAAAGTTAAACCTTGAAAAGTTAGAGAAAGAAAGAATTGAAAAATTAAAAACCATTTTAGAAGTTTCAACAAGAGTAAAACTGGACATGATGAGAAGTGTTCTAGAACTTGATGAAAAGACCTTCAATGACCAAGTATTTGAATGGGCTAAAAAATATAATTTTATAATAGATGGAGATTATCTTATAGTGGACCCAGAAAAAGTCTCTACTTTTCTTGACCATATTGACTTGTTTCCATTATTCCCTAGGAATAAAAGAAAGATTAAATGTAATAATTGTGGAAGACTCGTTGATTCGAGTGCAACAATTTGCCCCTACTGTGGAGAGGAGCTCCAAACGTAATGAACAATTTAATATTCATTCATGTAGATTAATTTTTACATTAATTTATTGTACGTGTTAAATAGGCAATTGTTCCACCAAGTTTTTGCCGGGACTTTCCTTCAGAAGCTTTTAATATTCCCTCATCTATTAAATCAAATAGGGCATGTTTCAAAGATATTAAGGGAATTTTCTGTAATTCTTTTATTTCAATTAATTCATCAATTGAAATTGATTCTCCTGGTTTTATTAATGAAACAATTAACTTTTTTATATCTTCCAGGTTACTCGTTATGGTCATTATCTTTTGATCGTCTTTAGAAGTAATTTGTACTTCCGATACATTAATTTTTGACATTAGAAATTTCACTTGTTCTTCAAGTAATCTAATCCTTCCTTTAAGTTCTGATATGATTTCATTTACGTTTAACTTCTTGGTTTTCTTTTCCTTTAGATACTTGTCAATAAGGGAATTTAATGTACTTGCTGGAATACCAGCATTTTTTATTTTTTTAATCTTAGCTGCTTTTTTATCACTTTTTTTTAATTTAATACCGCATTCTTCAGCCAATTTTTCAAGCATTGGAACCGTTAAATCTTTCAAATCTGCCATGTTTTGATTCCGCATGAATTTAATTTCAAAATTCTCAATAAAGATGGAAAAGAATCAATAATATAAAAATTAATTTAAAAAGTTAATAAAATTAACTTCCATGAATTACTTGATATACCTTTTCAATAAACTTATATATTTGGTTGGATAAATTTTCTGCATCAAGAGTTAAGACCCGAAATTTAACGACTATCTCATTAGAAAAATCCATGATATGAAACCTTGGCTTGAAACCAAATATGTCTTTAAATCTTTTACAGACATTTTCCATCATGTCAACTTTAATTCGAAATTTCTCGAATGGAATTCTCATTTTAAAGTTATAAACATGTAAATCATTAACATCTTTTTCTCTTATTTGATTGAATAGATTTCTTAATTCTTCATTTTCTTCTTTTCTTATCTCTTCATTATATTCATCAATATCGAGCCTTGCATTACCGATGTCTTGAGGGACTCGAATTTCTCTTTTAAATCTCCTGAAATTTTTTTTAGTGGACACCTTTATTGAATAATTTAATACAATTGATGACAAAATATCTGAATTTGAAATCTCAATTGGAACTTTATCAAAAGTTTCAATAATTGTTTTAGTTAGAGAAAAAGATTTCACAATACCTTTCTCTCCTTTAACTTTAATAACATCTCCTATGTCAAATGGATCTATTATCCATAATAAAATCCCAGCAACTGAATTAGAGAAAATCTCACTCGTAGCGAAAGCTATTGCCGTGCTTGACATGCTCGTAATAATTGCAATTAGAGATGATGGTAGACTTGAAAAAGATGGAAACCCCTGTATTAAAAGAAATAATACTATTATAACAGAGATAATTTTAATAACAAATTTTATTTTATTTTGTTGAGAAATTTTTAACTTTTTTAACCTATAAATTAGTAACGAGATTAATCGGTTAAGAAAGTATAAGCCAACTGAAATTAATACTATATAAACTAAAGCTTCTAAATCTGTTTTAAAAAGCGATTGCATTAAATTAAAACTCAACAATATCATTCATTTTTCACCTCTTATTAAAATTTTATTTCGCTTGTTTTTCTTATATTCGTCCCATCCATCATATATAGTCTCTTTATATACTTCATAGACTATGTCTCGCAAAAGAGAATCGCAATAATTAAGGATTAAAATTGGCTTTGTGGTCTTAATATATAATTTTAGGCGTACTCTTCCATATCTTGTCATATCAATAACATAATCAGGTGATTCCCCAAAAATTTTCTCATACTTTTTAAAAACCTTCATTAGTCGATCTTTTAAAGTTTCTGGATTAATATTTCCAAGAATTTCTACTTCTTTAACATATTTGGTGAATTTAACTTGAACGGATAAAATCTTACTAACAAGATCCGTGTATTCTTTAATTTTTTTTAGCTTCTTTTGCTTCTTCATTCTTCTCTTTTTGATATTTTCTAAATTTATTTTTTCGTGTGTAAATTTTATTATTTTCGACCCATATACATTCCTATTAGGAATTATTATTCGAACTCCATCAAACTCTCTTATTTTTGTATAATTTAGATTAATTTCTTCAACGATTCCTTGTATTCCATTAGTTTCAATTAGATCTCCTACTTCAAATTGCTCCGAACCCAACAGTAAAACTCCAG
>CAZIEC010000037.1:0-18506 GCA_964538145.1 uncultured archaeon | reverse complement strand
AATCATCCTCAGATCCAATTGGATCTTATTTTTGAAAGTTTTACTGTTTTTGAAGACTTAAGGAGAGGAAAGAGAGCGACAACCGGTGATATGGAAGCAGTTTTTAACACGACTGATGGTCGCATAATTGGAGCTCATATTCTTTTAGAAGGAGATATTCAATGGACCAAAGCTCAGAGAGAAGAAGAAAGAGCAAAAAAATTGAAACAAATCATTAGCATCATAGCAAAAAATGCCATAAATCCTCAGAATAATAAACCACATCCTTATCAGAGAATAGAAAAAGCTATCGAAGAAGCAAAAGTAAAGATTGATATAATGAAATCTGCTGAAGAACAAGTTGATGATGTCGTAAAGGCGCTAAGGACAATAATACCCATAAAGATGGAACAAGTCGAGATGGCAATAAAGATTCCCTCAACTTTTACAGCAAAAGGATATCATATTGTTGCTCAAATGGCACAAATCAAGAAAGAAGAATGGCAAACGGATGGCTCTTGGGTTGCCGTGATAAATCTTCCTGCTGGATTACAAATGGAGTTATTAGATAAACTTAATAAATTAACCCATGGGAGAGTACAGACAAAACTTTTAAAATCCTAACCCAATGAAAGCTAATTAATTTTTATCCCCAATACAATGGTTAGGTAAAAAAACATTACAAAAGAGAGTGAATACATTCATGGAATTTGACGAATTTAATAATGAAGAAGAGGAAGAAGAGGAAGAAGAAGAAGAACTTGAGATTCCTCCAGAACATGAAATAATTGAACACGATTCAGAAGATATAGAAGAACACGACGAGTTTGATGAATTTGAAGATGAAGAAACAACACGTGATTTAGTTGTACCTGGTGAAGTACTAACTACAGATACTAAAAATTTTATTCCGGGAAGAGGAACATTACTTACTAGTGATGGATCAAAAATTATATCTCTTAATATTGGTTTAAAGCAAATCAAAAAGAATTACATCAACGTTATTCCATTAAGAGGTTTCTACACACCTCATCCAGGAGATAAAGTAATAGCACTTGTAGTTGACAAGAATCCCGTTAAATATAAGTGTGATATTAACGCTAAGCAATTAGCAATACTGAAGCCAAAAAATACAGTGAAACGAGGTAAAATGCGTGTCCTTAAAGGTGGAAGCGATCAAAATAGCTTGACGACAAATAAATATCAAATTGGTGATATTTTAATTGCGAAAGTAATTTCTGCTGACAGGCTTAATAAACCAGAATTAACTACTGTTGGAAAATATTTAGGCAAAAAAACTGGAGGAATCGTAATTTCTATTGATCCACCAAAAATACCAAGGGTAATTGGCAGGAATGGATCAATGATAAAAGTCTTAAAACGTTTAACCAATTGTAATATTTTCATAACCCAAAATGGGAGAATTTGGATCAAGGGCGATGATATAGAGCATGAACGCCTACTTATTGATGCAATAAAGAAAATTGAGAGAGAAGCTCACACAGTTGGGTTGACGGATCGCATAACAGAGTTTATTGAAAATGAAAAAAGAAAAAGAGGTATAAAGTAGAATGCCATTAGTAATTAAAGATGAATATCCAGAAAAATTATTTAGAGAAGATGGAAAACGACTTGATGGTCGAGATAAGCATGAATTAAGACCAATTAAAATGGAAGTTGGAGTCATACCTAATGCTGACGGTTCAGCATATTTAGAATGGGGTAATAATAAGATTTTTGCAGCCGTTTATGGTCCAAGAGAAGTACACCCTCATCATTTGGCAAAACCAGATCGTGGAATTTTAAGAGTTTTTTATAGGATGGCAACTTTTTCTGTATTTGATAGAAAACGTCCTGCCCCTGGAAGGAGAGAAAAAGAAATTTCAATGATAATTGCTGATTGTTTAGAACCAGTATTATTCCTTGAATTATACCCTGGAACTGCATTTGAAGTATTCATTGAAGTCATGGATGCTGATGGGGGTACTAGATGTGCTAGCACTACTGTGGCATCATTAGCTTTAGCTGATGCTGGTATTCCCATGAAAAGTTTAGTAACAGCAGTTGCTATGGGAAAAATTAATGGTGAAATCGTAACAGATCTATCAGGAATAGAAGATAAGGCAGGAGAAGCCGATCTACCAATAGCAATTACTTGGTTTAACGAGAAAATTTCATTATTACAATTCGATGGAGACATGGAAATTGAAGAATTGGATGAATGTTTAGATCGAGCAAGAGTTGCTTTAAAGGAGATCTATGAAATTCAATTACAAGCCCTGAAAAAGAAATATATAGAAATTCAAGAAGAAGTTAGTGGAGGAAATGTAAAAAATGATGAACATTAAAAGAGTTATCTCTACAATTGAGAAGAATTATCTCATAAACAATTTAAAGAGAGAAAAGAGAATAGATGGTCGTGGACTTTGGGATTATCGTGAATGGAAGATAAAATCAGATGTCATAACTTCTGCAGAAGGTTCTGCAGATGTTTCATTAGGCGAAACTAGGATCATAACTGGTCTAAAATATGAAGTAGGTGAACCTTTTCCAGACGTTCCCGATGAGGGAGTTTGCACGATAATGGCAGAATTATTACCATTAGCATCACCTTTATTTGAGAGAGGTCCACCTGATGAACAATCAATCGAATTGGCTAGAGTAGTTGATAGAGGGATCAGGCATGCTGATTGCATTCAAACAAAAAAATTATGCATTAAAGAAAATGAAGCAGTCTATATCCTTTTTGTTGATATGTATGTAATAAATTATTCCGGAAATTTAATCGATGCTGGGGGCATTAGTTCACTCGTCACGCTAATTTCAAGCCATATCCCAGAGGGCAAATTTGAAGATGGAGAATTACAATGGACCGGAAGATATTTAACTGGAGATATGATTGTAAAGGAACTTCCAATCGTTCTAACGTTTGGCAAGATTGATGGCATGATCTTCTTGGATCCAAGCTTGCCGGAGGAATTAATATGCGATGGTAGGCTTTCTATTGCCGTGACCGAAAATAAAGTTACTTCGATTCAAAAAAGTGGATCTGCTACATTCTCAGTTGACGAGATTAAGATGTTATCGAGAAAAGCCATTGATTTAGGAGCAAAATTAAGAAAAGATTTAGATTTATGGCAATATAAGACGGAATATTAATAAATATTTTATAAACAGTTTTAATTGTAATTTTTATAATAAAAGTTTAATTTTTTTTAATTTCCTCTCAACTAAATTGTTAAACTAACCATTAAACCATGTTTTTTAACAATTGATTCTGAAGTAGAAAAATTTAAAGTTCATAATATCTTCTATTTCTTATCTTAAACTAAAAAAAATTGTGAGTATTTTGGGTAAAACTAAAAAAACTGGTATTGCGGGACGATTTGGTGCAAGATATGGAAGTAATGTTCGAAAAAGATGGCGCCAAATAATGGAAAAAGAAAAAAGTAAAAAATTAAAGTGCCCTCGTTGTGAAACAGTTGGTTCTGTGAAAAGAATTTCAGTTGGGATATGGCATTGTAGAAAATGTGGTTCCAAGTTTACTGGTGGTGCCTATTACATAGAAACTCCAAGGGGTTCCGAATCATTTAGGATTTCTAAGCGCAAGCAACGAGAAATTGAAGCTGTAGAAGAATGATGAATGATTTAGAAATTTTCAAAGTAAAATCGCATGTAGAATTTTCTTTTTCTGATTCAAAAATAGCGAAAATCGCCGAAAAAGCCTACATTCCTGAACTTCAACAACGAAAACCTAAACGTTCAAGAATTCTAATGAAAAGAACTGACAATATCATAAGATTTGAAATTATAAGTCAAGATATAATTGCTTTTAGAGCTAGTATTAATGACATTATAAATTTTGGGAAAATAATTAAAGATTCCCTAAACATATATTATAATTTCTAAAGAAAAAATTCCTTATCGAAACAAAAATTTCAAATTAATTAATGCATTATCATCTTTATAAAAAATTTTTAAACGTGTTTTAGAATGGCAATTAATTTCGATCAGTTGGATGAAGGTACAAAAAAAAAATTACAAGATCTTGCTACACTTTCCCAAAACTTAGAATTTTTAGCTCAACAAAAAGCTCAATTAGAAACCTCCATGAGAGAAGCAGATTTAGCCATCGAAGAATTAGAAAAATCTAATGAAGATGTAGTAGTGTATAAAAATATTGGAGGTATTTTGATAAAAAGTGAAAGGAATAAACTCCTCGATGAAAAACGATCCTTAAAAAAAATGTTAGAAATGAGAATTAAAACATTGGATCAAAAAATGGAAAGAACAAAAAGTACGCTAGAATCCATGCAAAAATCACTACAGAATATTTTCCAAAATAAATAATATTTGAGAATTTATTCCCATGTTTTCTTCTCAAATTCAAAATTTAATTAATTTTATTGAAAAAAAATCTATTTTAATTACTACTCACGATTTAATCGATCTTGATGGTCTTATTTCCACAATATTATTAAAAAAACTACTAGAAAGGTATAGTAAGGCAAGAGATATTGATCTTTATTATTCTGAATTTCTAAAAAATACTTTATCATTCATTAAAAAAATTACTTTAGAAAAGAAATTCTTGGATATTAATTCTTTAATTTTAAAATCTAAGAATCTCTTAGATAAGGAATTTGATGTTCTCATTATTGTTGATACTAATAGTTTAAATCAAGTAAAAGTATTAGCCGATAAACCTTTAAAATTAAACGAGATCCCTATTATATTCATTGATCATCATTTCAAATCATCTAGTTTTGAAGAGGATAAATTAAACAATCTTCATATTATTGATAACTCCAAGACCTCAACAGTAGAAATCGTTCTTGAAATTTGCAATTATTTAAATTATCCCATTTCAAATAATTTTAAGGAATTAATTATTGCAGCTATTCTTTCCGATACAGGATTTTTAAAACATGCTAATAATGAGACCTTTTTTAATTTAGCAAGCTTATTAAATGACGATATTGATTACCAAAAAATTGTTGCTTATCTTGATAACGATTTAGAAATTTCAGAAAAGATGGCAAGGATTAAGGCTTTACAACGAGTAAGAATGATCAGGGTTTCCAATTGGCTCATTGGCGTCGTTCAATTAAGCAGTTTTCATGCTTCAGCAGCAAATCAACTCATAAATTTAGGTTTTGACGTTTGCTTGATTTATTCCAATAAAAAGAAAGATTTAAGAATCACCGCTCGAGCCAAGAAACACGTATGTCTAAGTACAGGATTACATTTAGGTAAACTATTTAATTCAGTTGGAGGAGCGAATGGTGGAGGTCATGATGGTGCTGCAAGTCTAAAGGTCGAAAAAGATATAGAATTCGTTCTAGAGAACATTGTTGAGTCAATAAAAAAGATATTAATGAAGGAATGATTTGCATAAATATCAAACATTCATCAAATAAGCAACAATGTCTTTGGTTAAATTTAATAACTTTTATTTCAGGTACAAGGGAAATAAAAATTATGCATTGAAAAATATTAATCTTGAGATAAAGCCAAATAGTTTTGTATTATTGGCTGGAGAAACTGGCTCAGGAAAAACAACTCTCATTAGATGCATGAATGGATTAATTCCTCAATTTTACACGGGCTCTTTTCGAGGAAACGTGAAAGTTATGGGAAAAGATACCATAAAAACATCCATTGCAGATTTATCAACAGAAGTAGGCATCGTTTTTCAAAACCCTGAAAATCAATTGATTGCGATGACCGTTGAACATGAACTGGCTTTTGGACTAGAAAATCTAGGAATTGATCCAAAAGAAATCAAAAAGCGAATTGAAAAAGTAGTAAAATTAACTCAAATTGAAAAACTCTTAAAAAAGGCGCCTTTTGAGTTAAGTGGTGGAGAGCAACAAAGAGTGGCAATAGCTTCAATCCTCATTTTAGAGCCAAAAATCATAATCCTTGACGAACCTACAGCATCACTCGATCCTCTATATGCCAAAACCATTCTAAACTTGTTAAAAGAAATTCAAGTTAAAAAAAAGATAACGGTAATAATAAGCGAACATAGATTGGATTTGGTTCTACCGTTGGTGGATGAGATCATCTTGATGAAAGAAGGAGAAATAATCATTTCTGGAGCTAAACAAGACATTTTACTTTCTGATGAATTCAAGTACTTGAATATCAATAAGCCCATTATTTATTCTTTATTTAAAGATTTAAATTTAAAAGAAAACTATGTCCCTACTTCTATAGAGGAAGCATTACAATTTACAATAGAAAAGTTAGGTGAAACATCTCATGAATGATCTACCATTGATTTGTATTCAAAATGTCAGTTTTACCTATGCCAATGGAACAAGAGCATTGAAACATGTTAATTTAAGAATAAATAAAGGGGAATTAATTGCCATAATGGGTCCAAACGGAGCCGGAAAAACAACATTAATAAGGTTATTGAATGGACTATTGCGCCCAACAGAGGGTAACGTTTTTATTGAAGGCAAAAATGCAAGAAATAAGACTATTGCTGAATTATCCAAAAAAGTAGGAATAATTTTCCAAAATCCATCACATCAACTATTCTCTGCAACAGTAGAACAAGAAATTATTTTTTCATTAAAGAATTTAGGTTTGAATAAGGAAGAAATTAGAACAAAAAAAGATGAAATTTTACATGAATTCGGTTTTGAAAAATATAAGGAAAGATCTCCCTTGACTCTCTCTGGAGGAGAAGCAAAAAAATTAGCATTAGCTTCGATTGTATGCAGAGATCCAGAAATTATTGTATTTGATGAACCTACTTTAGGACAGGATGCCAAAGAAATTGAATTTTTCATTAAATTGATAAAAGAAGAAAGAAAAAAAGAAAAAACCATCATCATTGTGACTCATGATATAGAATTCGCTTTAGAACATGCCCCTCGAGTGATCTTAATGGCAAATGGTACGATAATGGCTGATGGTCCCGCAACAGGGATTTTAGTGAATGAATACTTAGTTAAACTTTCTTCACTTATATTACCACAATTATACCAATATAAAAAAGGATTGATTGAAATGGGGTTTAAAGTCCCCGAAAACTTGTTAAGGTTATCAGAATTTAAAGAGTTTTTAAGTAAATTATTTAATAGCAAATTAAAAGATAAAGTAGTGACCTAAAAAATGTCCTTGGAATTCTTAAATGCTTTTAAATTCATCAAGAAAAAAACATTTCTCCATTCATTAGATCCTAGATCTAAATTGTTATTTTCTCTAATTTACACGATAAATGCATTATTATTCACGGAAATCGTCCCTCTTTTAATTATATTGCTAAGTCTTCTTCCTCTTTTGATTTCTGGAAAAATCTTGAAAATGTGGGCTAAAAGCATCAAGGGCTTATCTTTCTTATTTCTCTTTATCATAATTTTAAATACCCTTTTTTTATCTTTAGACTTTGCAATTGCAATGATTCTAAGAATATGCATAATGATTTCTGCATTTTCATTATTTTTTCTTACCGTGGATCCTAATGAATTAACTTTATCAATGATTTCGATGAAAATTCCATATGAATTTGCCTTTTCTTTCTCATTAGCATTTAGATTTGTTCCCACAATAGCAATTGAAGCACAAAACATCATCGATGCTCAACAAAGTCGGGGATATGAAATGCAAAAAAAAGGTTTGATTAATAAAATAAAAAATTTATTCCCTCTACTGGTCCCATTAATAATATGTTCAATCAGAAGGGCTTATAATGTTGCTGAAGCTTTAGAATCTAGGGCTTTTGGAAGTTATAAAGAAAGGACCTATTATTTCACGATCAAATTCAACTTGAAAGATTGGTTATTCATTGCGTATATCCTTGTTTTATTCTTGTTATTTATTTTCATCAGGATTAATATTATTTCATTACCAAATTGGTTAAATTGGAGAGTTCCATTATGAACATAAAACACTTTAAAAATGAAGATTTATCACTCGAATACTTTATTGGATTGGCATCAATAAGATTAGAAAGTAATGATCTAAGATTAAATGAATTATTGGACATTGTAGACAAGGTTCAATTTCAATATAAGAATTCTACAATTCAGTTCTTTAACCCTGAAAAAGTCTTGAACGTTGAACACGTGTATAATGCTTGTTATTTTTCTGAAAAAGCATTTAAACTTAAATTTAATATATCATCCAAGAAAAATTTAGAATATTTATTATATTTATCCGGAAAAAGACAAATAAAAAATGCATTAGAAGATTTTGGGCTTAACGACGAAATTATAAATAAAAAATCCATTGAATGTTTGGTGATTAGCCCAATTAATAATATTGAAAAAATTATAGACATTTTATCAATTAATCTTCATCTTGCTGTAGAAAATACCTCTTTACTGAATAAATCACTCAAAAAATTAATAACCGTGAAGGATTATTTTGAAGTTTCAGATGAACAGCTTTTTTCCGTGCTCAAAACAAGAGATGCTAATGTAAAAGAAGGAAATTTACTTAATGCTAATATAAATGAACTTTATTCGGCGTTAAATGATCTAATATGCGAAAAAATGGTCCTTTTAAGTTTAGAAAAAATAAAGTTTAATCAATGACATTTACTTGGTCTTTAAAGCTTATTATATCTGTAGGTTTTAAAAATGATATCCCACTAACATTTCCTAAAACTTCTATCCTTATTATTTTATCTGGATGCGATAAATCGACTGGATTTTTTACCTCTTCTGCAATAATTTTTATAAACTTATCTCTATCAACTTTATTGTTGTTTCTCCTCTTTAAATCGATTTTGAAGGTCTCTTTTGGAGCTATGAAGTTTTTATAATTGTTCTTTACAATCAATTTAATTAATTCTAAATCAGTTTCACACACGTAATCAATTGGCACGATCTTTAATACTTGATGGAACAAATTTTCTTTTTTTTTCATTAATTTTCTTACTTTTGAAATTACTTTTCTATTATTAAGAATTGTAAAAGCTGTTAAAAGTCCGGAATATTCTAATTGAGAGATAATAGGATATTTATCTCCACACATTAATAATATGAACCATGACTCCGATTTAGCGTGAATTTCATTGAATCTATAAGTGGAGATTAAAAGGTTGAAATTATTCATCATTATCACCAATTTCTTCTTGATTTTCAAGGTTTAAATATTCTCTTATTTCTTCTTCACTTATTAAGCCAATTCTTAAGAATTTAACTTTATCAGACGTGCAATCCACTATTGTGGTAGGAATTTTTGATTTTGACTTTCCACCATCCAATATTAAATCAATCGGACTTAATAATTTGTTAACCACATCATCTCCACTAATTGCGGGAGGTTCGCCGGAATAATTGGCAGATGTGCCTATTAACCCTCCAAAGCGACCTTTAGATTTCAATAATTTCAAGAGTTTTAAGATGATAGGATTCTCAGGTACTCGAATTCCGATGGTTTCTCTAAATGCTGTCAATTCAGGGGGTAGGAAATCACCTTCTCTTTTATTTAATATTAAAGTTAATTGTCCTGGCCAATATTTTTCAGCCAATCTTTCAGCTATTGGATTGAAGATTGCTACTTTTTCAGCCTCTTCTTTATCTGCAACCAAAATTAATAATCCTTTAGACTTATCTCTAAATTTTATATCATATATTCTATTTATCACGTCAATGTTACAAGGATCTCCACCAATTCCATAAACTGAATTAGTAGGAAATGCTATGACTTTTCCCTCGATGATATAATCTATTGCTATTTCAAGAAAAAATTTGACATCTTTTTCTTCCTTTCCAGCAAGTCTTACTAAAAAGCCCATTCTTATCAAAAATTTGGTTTAAGAAGATTGATACATGTTTTTAAAAATTTGAAGATATCCCAAAACCATTATATATAAATCTCCAAAAAAATATTGTGTTTATAAAAAATTTTTTTGATTTCTTTAAACAAGGTATTTTATTCATGTTTAAAAGCTAAATCTTGACATTTGAGTTGAGATTCTATTAATTTCCAATATTGATCGACTTTTTCTTGGATCTCAATGAGTTTCTTTTCCGATAAATGAGCAAAACGTTTTTGTCGCGATAAGTATTCTATTACGGGAGTTCTTTTAGAAGGATCGAGCAATAATGAACTTGGTTTGGAAAGTTTCATCTTACCATTCTCAATTTCATATAAAACCCACATTCCAGTTTTAACTGCTAACCTTGCTAACTCAATTGTTTCATCACTATTATAACCCCAACCTGGTGGGCAAGGTGCTAAAATGTGAATGTATTTGCAACCCTTGATTGATTTAGCTTTTTTAAATTTTTCATAAAGGTCTAAAGGTTCGCTTACACTGCATGTTGCAACATAGGGAATTTCATGTGCAGCCATTATTGCAGGAAGATTTTTCTTATACCTCTCTTTTCCCTTAACAGTCGTCGTAGTTTTTGCTCCGTGAGGCGTGCTGGAAGATCTCTGGATTCCAGTATTCATATAAGCTTCATTATCATAACAGCAGTATATGATATTGGAATTTCTTTCTGCTGCCCCACTTAATCCTTGAATTCCAATATCTGCCGTACCACCATCTCCAGCAAAAACTAAGGATGTTATTTCATCCCATCCCCTTCCCGGGAATCTATGAGCTTTTGCCTTGAATGCTGCATCAAATCCAGTTGCAGCGGCAGCTCCAGCAGCAAATGCCATGTTTGTGAATGGAAAGTTTGGGGCCGTTTTAGGCCACAGTCCAACGACAACGTTGAGACAAGAGGCAGGTGTAACAAGGGCAGTTTTAGGTCCTAATGCCTTCATTGCCCATCTAAGAGAGATTTCCAATCCACAACCAGCACAGCACGAATTGCCTGGAAGAAAAAATTCTTCTTGGCACTTTTCTAATGCTTCTTTCAACTTGACCATTTTATTTCACCTCCAATAAACCATCCCATAACGTTCCGTGGATTAATTCTTTTGGAAGTTCCCCCGTTTCATTAAATTGTACTAAATTTTTTAATTGTTCTTTTTGTTGTTCTAAAGAAACTTCTCTCCCTCCTAAACCATTTATTATTGGAATTATTTGTGCCGTATTATCGATTCCATGTAATACAGTCTTTATTTCACAACTTAATGGTCCTCCCGTTGGAGAGCCAAAAGCAGTTGCTCGATCGATTACACCAAGTACTTTAACTTTTTTTGCTATTTTAATCACATCCTCGGTAGGAAATGGACGAAAGTATCTCAATTTGACGGTGCCAACTTTATAACCCTCCTCTCTCACTTCATCAACAGCTTGTTCCATTTGCAATGCTAAATCTCCATAAAGGATTACTCCTACGTTTGCATCATCCATTTTATATTCTTGTATTAAACCATTTCCATAATCTCGTCCAAAAGTTTTTTTAAATTCTTGGGATGCTTTCTTGATTTTTTCTTTTGCTCTTACATGAGCATCATGAATTTTTAACCTAAACTCATAATAAAATCCAGAAGGCATGATTAAATTTCCAAACATCATTGGTCTTTCAGGATCAATCCAAATATGCGACCAACCTTTTTCATCTGGTAATGGTGGTAGATATCCATCAACTTTTTCTTGATCTTCGATCATTACCGGTTTAGAAGTGTGTGATAAGATAAATCCTCCATAAGCAACGAATTTTGGTAATAATACTTCTGGATCTTCGCTAATTTTGTATGACATTAATATTTCATCATAAATTTCCTGATGCGAAGAACAAAATGAACACATCCATCCAGTATCCCTTTGACTTATTACATCAGAAAAATCTGCCCAAATGTTCCAAGGGGGTGCTGGACCTCTAGATGCAATGGACATTACTATTGGCAATCTTGCTCCAGCAGCCCAATGTAGCATTTCATGCATGTAAAATAACCCTTGACCAGATGTAGCTGTGAATGTTCTAGTTCCTGCTTTACTAGCACCAATTATAGATGCTAAAACACTATGTTCGGATTCTACTCTAATGTATTGCGTGCCTGGCATGAGCCCATTATCAACGAACTCGGATAACTTTTCAACTACAGTAGTCTGAGGTGTAATTGGATAAGCACTAATAACTTGAACCCTAGCAGATTTTGCTGCATATGCTGCAGCTTCATTTCCTTTAATGATCATTGTTTCTTGCTTTTGAATAAAATCTCCTTTTGATTCAACCATTTTTCACATCACTCTCTCTTACCATTTCAATTTGATTTGATGGGCATTCTTTAGCACAAATTCCACAACCCTTACAATAATCTAAATCTATTTTGAATGATCCATCATCTTCTCTGGAAATTACGCCTTCAGGGCAATACATCCAACAAATCCCGCATTTTGTACAACCATCTTTAATTATTGGACGAAAGGTTCTCCAATCTCCTGTTCGTCCAATACTTCCCTCTATCGGTAGAGATATTGGAATGGGTGGAAGTTCCTTCCAATTTTTGTACTCTTGAACCTTTGGACGTTTATCTTTTGGCAAATTTATGGATTTCCATTTTTCTGAACATTCTTCTGACATTTTCATACCTCCTTAACTGCATTATAAGCATCACGGGCTACATTTAGATTGATTTCGAGTTTATCCTCTCCAAATACTCTTTTCATGACTTTTTCTATAGTATTTATGCTATAGAACCCAGATACTTTTCCAAATGCTCCCAACATTGGAACATTTAAAATAGGACCGCTAGCATGCATTAAACCCCTCTTGATACAAATTCCAGTAGCATCAATTATGAAAGTCTTATTATTTTTCGTAAATTTCTTTATCGAATTAGGATCTTTACTATTAATTACAAGAATAGCACCCTCTTTAATAGTATCTTGGACTTTAGGGATTTCTAATAAAGAATCGTCAAAAATTAAAATGAAATCAGGGTTTTTGACGCTATCATAGGTTTTTATTGTCTTTTTCTTTGATAATTTTGTGTATGCTTGGATTGGAGCCCCGCGCCTTTCGGCTCCTATTAAAGGAATTGATATGGCATCCTTAAAACCTTCTTCATAAGCCAATTCAGCCAATAATTGACTAGCAGTCACGGCTGTTTGACCACCACGCCCGTGAAAAGTTATTTCAATAATTTTTTCGTTAGTCATAACAATAGCCTTTTTTCTTTTTTATTAATTCCATTGACTTAACCTTTTTTATGAGAATGAGATATTAAGTATAATCCAACTTATAAATATTTTAAAAATGCATGACAATTGAGACAAAAACTGCAGTAAATTAAAAATTTCCTCAAATGTTTAATAAGTTGTATTTTTTCCTATTTTAAAAAAATTTTTTCTTTTTTATGAAATCTTATTCAAATTCTCTTAAAAATCAAAATAAAGTTATGAAGTGTCTTGAATGTATAAAGCAAAAATTTTAATGCTGTGAAAATCTAGAATTCAAAATCTTTTAAAATTAAACTCCTAAGGATGTCGATATATTGTAAATGATTGATATTTGGAATTTATGCTCAAATTTATCATCTATGGAATGTAATCAGGTGAGAAAACCTTAAATGCAAGGAAATAAACCTAATGATAATGAGAAATATGAATATCAATGTCCTTCTTGCAAGGAAGGAACTATTAGGTTATATAAAACGGTATATAACTTGCCAGATGGCGATAAAATGCTGATAATTAAATTTGAATGCAATAAATGTAATTTTCGAACGAATGATGTAATTCCGCTTACAACGAGAATAGAACCAGGCATTATGGAGTTAAAAGTAACAAGTGAAAAAGATTTAAGATCCAAAATATACAGGTCACCAGTGGGAAAATTGGAAATCCCAGAATTAGGATTGGAAGTACAACCAGGACCTAGTGCAGAATTTTATTATACTAATATTGAGGGAATATTAGATAGATTCAAGCGTGCTACTTCTATATATCTCAATGATCTTTCTGAAAATGATCCAGAAAAGGAAAAAATAAAAGATTTATTAAATAAAGTAGAGTTAGCGATGAAAGGAAAACTTAATTTTACAATCAGATTAATTGATATAGGTGGCGGGAGTTATATCATTCCCATTGATGAAACCAAATTTAAATTTATAAAATTTAATAATAAGGATTCATGAATTCGCTTGTAAATTAGATCTTAAATCTTTTAGAAAATGGTTTATACAAGAATGAAAAATTAAAAATAAAAAGTGGTTTTTATGGAAATCAAAAAAATTGGGATTCTTACTGGAGGAGGGGATTGCCCTGGACTAAATTCTGTCATTTATGGAATAATGTTGAAAGCTTATGATGTTGGAATCGAGTGTATTGGGATTTTGAAGGGTTGGAAAGGATTTCTTGAAAATCTAACAATTCCTTTAGACATAGCAGAACATGATGATCTGCACACGATAGGTGGAACGATATTATATACGAGCAGGACCAATCCATTTAAAGGAGCAACCTCTAAGAAAGAGAGAGCAAAGGAATTAACAAGAAAATTTGATGAGATTGGAATTGATGCATTAGTTGCAATTGGAGGAGATGATACTCTGGGCGTTGCAAATTTAATGCATAAATATGCCGGCGCTAAGATTGTTGGTGTTCCTAAGACAATAGATAATGACTTGGCGGGCACCCACTATACTTTCGGTTTTTGGAGTGCAGTACAACTCGCATCTAATACTATGGATAATCTAACAACAACAGCTAGATCTCACCAAAGAGTCTTTGTAGTAGAAGTTATGGGCAGAGATGCCGGGTTCTTGACCCTTTATAGTGGAATTTCTTCAGGAGCAGACATCATACTAATTCCAGAAACTCCATTTGATTTCGAAAAGGATATAGTGGAAGTATTAAAACATAGAGTTAAATCTGGTTATGAATATCATATTATTGCCGTTTCAGAAGGTGCTTATCCTAAACAAGAATCACTTGAAAGGGATTTTAAAACAATCTCAAAAGAAACTCTTGAAAAATTGCCTAAAGATGAATTTGGAAATCCATTATTGGCTAAATTAAACATTTCCAAAATAATTATCGATGAATTAAATCTGAGAGAAGATTTAAAGCGCCATTTTCACGAAAATGGAGTAGAATTCGAATGTCGCAGCGTGGTTTTAGGTCATACAATGCGTGCGGGCACTCCAAATTCATTTGATAGAATTTTAGGTCTAAGATTTGGGTTAAGAGCGATGAAACTAATTCTAGAAGGAAAATTTGGATACATGGTGGCTTTACAAGGAAATCAAATCGTACCAGTTCCATTTGAAGAAGGAGTCAAAAAGAAATATGTAACTGCTGAAAACGATAAGATGGAACTTCGTGATCTTTTAGTGAAAATTAGGTACTTATCAAAACAGGATAAAAAGAAATAGTAAAATTAACAATCTAATATTTTTAATTTAATAAGATTTTTTACCATTTATTTTCTTTAAAATGAAATTAAAGCCCCTTAAATTAAGGATATTAAAACTATTAATCCAACAATCATGAAGATTAAAGATGATATTAATTGCAAGTAAATCTTTGGTATTTTTTTCGCAATATACGACCCTATAAAAATTCCAAGCCATGCAATGCTAACCAGGGCAAAAAAAGCTCCCAACCACACTTCAAAAAAAGAATTATAAAGAGAAGAAAGAGTAATTGTTAAAATTTGTGTTTTATCCCCCAACTCCATCATGATAATAAACAAGAATCCAATTAAGAATGGTTTATCTTTTAATTTTTTTAACCTTTTTTCCATTTCAGAATCATTATCATTTGAACTAATTTTATTTATCCCTTTTGAATTCATACCATCTCTTTCAATATAAAGTTTTTTTAACTTGAAAAAGCCTAAAATCCCTAAAATAATAAAGATAATGCCAGAGATGAGAGTCAAAAATGATAGGGGAATTATTTTAATTAGAATTGTTCCAATTAAGACTCCTAATGTTACAATTAATCCTAATCCTATTGTAATTCCTAATCCTAACTTATAATATTCCTTATATTTCAAGGCTAAGTTAAACACGATTAATTGGGTTTTATCTCCTAATTCCCCTAAAAAAACTATTCCAAATGAAATTAAAATAATCCAAATTTCCATTTAAAGAAAAAAATCCTTCATCTCTAAAAAAAATGACGAAATTTAACGTTTAAATTTAAAATCTAAAATTCTCATTAATTTTTAAATCTAAATTAAAATATTGAATTTAACTTAAATGAGCATTTAATTTATAAAAAATAGATTAATCTTTATTTTTCATTTAAAAAAATATTATGAATGGTATGTATAGATAATATTTTCAACCGTAATGTTTTTCTTCTTCGTGTTCTGCGTCTATAGCATCCTTTTCTACATCCCTTCCAGTCCATTTCTCACTTAGAATCTCTTTATAGTATTCATGTTGAATGATTAGAGACATTATTTCATTAGTTCCAGTCCAAATCATTCCAATCCTTGAATCTCTTAACAATTTCTCGATGGGATAAACTGTTGTATATCCAATTCCAGCTAAAACTTGCATTGCATTGTTGATAACTTTCCAACTAGCCTCAGTTGAAAATTTTTTTGATTCGGACACTAATCTCCTTTGCAAGGAAGGTGGAGCCCCTGCATCGATGGATTTAGCCGTACAATAAACTATGGCTCTGGCTGCATCCAGTAATGTAATACTATCAGCGATCATGAAACTTACAGCTTGAAATTTATTTATCGTTTGGCCAAAAGCTTTCCTTCGCGTGCTATATTTGGTTGCCACGTGCAATGCAGCTCTCGCCAAACCGATGAAACCAGAAGCCGTCGTTAAACGTTCTGGAATCATCATTTGATAGAAAATTCTTCCACCATCACCTTCTTTTCCTATAATGTTTTCCTCAGGAATTATTACGTCTTTAAATTTTATCCTTCCAGCACCACCACCTCTCGTCCCTAATAAACCATAAAGATATTCTACATTGACTCCTTTTGTCCTGTCTACAATAAATAAGCTTAAAGCGGTATGAGGATCTGCTTTAGGATCTACATTTGTTTTTGCATAAACTAAAAAGAAATCTGCTCCTTCAGCACCAACAACAAACCTTTTTTCTCCATTTAAGATGTAATAATCTCCATCTTTAACGGCAGTACAAGTAGCACCAAAAAAATCCGATCCTCCTCTTGGTTCTGTCAGAGCTTCAGCAGTGCATTTTTTTCCCTCACACATCGGTTTCAAGTACTTTTCTTTTTGTTCTTCTGTCCCAAACATGTTTAGAGCTTCCCCACAAATGCTTGGCAAGGAAAACAAGCACGCTAATGAGCTTCCTAAAACACCAACTTCTTCTTGAGCAATTATTTCACTTTCCCAATTTAAACCACGTCCACCATATTCCACGGGGAACCTGATACCAATTAGATTTTCTTTTGCTAAAGCTTTTATCCACTCTTTAGGATATTGAATTTCATCTTTATCCAATTTTTTTAATAAAGAAGGGGGTACAGCATTTTTTACAAACTGTCGGACCTCTTCACGAAATTTCTTATTTTCTTCTGAAATAAAATTATCATAAATCATGTTTTAATCAACTTCTTATTTTTAAATAAAAGAAGTAATTCTTTTGTTAAAAGATTTAATCATTTAACTTTAATTTTAATTTTCAAATGATTTAAAAAAATAGATTTAACAAGTTGAGAGATTGTTTAATTTAATAAAAACAAATCTAATAAAAATTTTGATCAAAAAATAGCAAATGCCAGTTCTAATCGCGAAGAATAATATCTTTTAGGTTTAATACGAGTAAAGAATTTTAACAAATATTTAAAACAAAAAAATTAATTTCATCATTTTTTTTAAAAGATAAAAAGAAATTGAAAAAAAAATCTAAAGTTCAAAAATTTCTTTCGCTTTTTCTTCTATTAGTTCATTTTTTACGAGGTTCCATATTTCTGTATAATAAAATTCCTTGTCATCCTTTACAATTAATGGGATTCCTTCAACGCAGGCACCCATATCACAGTATAAACTATTAAAAGTTGGATTTTTCATGATTGGGTCGCTAAAATCGTTTGGGTCCTGATAATCCAATACTTGATAATCGATATCCTTGTCTTTTAACCAATCAACTAATTTCTCGCAAAAATAGCAATTTTTCTTTATTATGATTTTAAATTTTGCCATGATGAAAAATTATGTAAAATTGTTTTTAAAAATTCTTTTTATAAAAAGAGAATTAATTTATTAAGATCAGATTGTACTATTCTAAATAATGAAGAATAGAAATTTATTTACAATCTATTTATTTGATTTTAATGAGTTATCAAAAGAAAAGAGATTAACTCAAGTCAAATTATTGTCTTTAAAATCGATATTTAAAACCTTTCCTATTATAGAACCAAAATTTTTCCAAGATCTTGCCTATAACTTGCAAAATTATGCTCATTATTCTTCTTTTAAAAGCATCAAGAGAATCATTGGACCGGATAATGAAGATTATAAAATTTATGATTGGAGCTTTATATGGGCAATAGATCTTGAAGGAAGGATGTTTCAATTTCTCTTCCAAAAAATGGTAAATCCTAATTCTAATAAGGGCATTTTGGTGGGATTAGCTCCTCCAGAATTGGGAAAATTATTTTCAAGATATGGTGCTAAAGCCATCATGAAAACACTTTCATTGTTAAATCAACCCAATA
>CAZIEC010000036.1:0-19019 GCA_964538145.1 uncultured archaeon | reverse complement strand
TCCAGTATCCGTAAATGGTTGAGGTGTTGGTAGAAGGTCAGTACCAGATGTTGGAAACAAGAGAATGCCAAGCAAGAAAAGACCTATAGATACTATTGTAACAATGATTAATTTGACTATAAGGTTGAACGAATTGAATTTTTCTGTTGCTATTGGCTCGATGTAGATAAAGAGGAATAATACGACCATTCCAATTAAGGAGCCGCCCACAACATCTTGTAAATCATGAACTCCTATGACCATTCTCGATATTCCAACTAGAAAGATTACTATTGAGAGTATTATGGGCCATATCAATGGTTTTGGCTTGTCTTTAAATTTTATAGCGATGTAGCCCCATGTGCCCACAGCTGATTGGGTATGTCCTGAAGGAAATCCATATGAAGTTTCAATCAAGCCACTTGGGTTTTCTGGTGTTATTTTATCTGGAGAGGTGTTGGTGGCTGGACGAGGATCTTTGAATATACCCTTAGCAAATTCATTAATATAGGTCGTGATCAATAAACTTAAAGCAAGGTTTTTAGCAAATTTCTTATCATAAATTATGTAAAAAATTGCAACGAGAACTATGAAAACAATTGGTTCACCGAGATTTGTTATCATTTTGAATATAGTTTGCATTGTAGATGATGAACTATAGAATGCCTCGTTATAGCCAAGAGCAAGCAATGTTAATCCTAAGATTAAAATGACAATAAATATTATTACATAAGTTAGTAATCCTTTTTTTTCTAATGAAACATCTCTTTCTGTCATTTTTATCAGGAATTTTTTATTGTTCAAAAATCAATTTATTTTACAAGTTTATAAAATTTTTACATGAATTTACTAATTTATTATCTATCTAATATAATTTAAACTTTAAACTATAAAAGGAGGAAAATCACAGTAATTTTAAATTAAAATCTTAAAAATTAATCAATTTTTATTTCTGTTTGCTCATCATTTAATTTCTTGAGCTTAATCTCTAAAATACCATTAACATATCTAGCTTTTGCATAATTAGAATCTATAGCTGAAGGTAATTCAATTTCTTTGTAATACTTTCTTGGAGCTGAAGATTCTTTAGTAGAAATTGTTAGCGAATTTGTAGTAGCCTTTAATTCTATATCTTCTCTAGACACACCAGGCATTTCTGCAATGACTATAATTTGATCATCTTCTTCATTAACTTCTACTAATGGTTCTCGAACTTCACGAACTTCCGTTTTACCTGAAAAAGTTTCTTTTTTAATGTTACCAAATGGTTCAACAATTGGTTTTCCATCTTTAGATATGCCCACGCTAAAACCATAAATTATTGGCCCTTTTATGCCAAATTTTGATTTGTTTTTAACGAATTCTTTCAATAATTCTTCCGGAGTAAGTTTTTCAAAATCTTTAGGTAAATTTTGCATTAATTTTTTAAAGATATCTTGGAAAATTTGCATGAATTCTTTTGACCCAAATAACTTCTTTGGATCAAAGTTTTTAAAAAATTCATTAGGATCGCCAAAATATTTGAAGAAATTAAAGGGATCCTCCTCATCATCTTCGTTATCATCATCATCATAATCTTTATTGCCGGACATTGTCAATTTGTCAAATTATTTTTCATGTTAGTTTTAATTCAATTAAATATTTAAATGTAAATTAAAATATAAATACATAAAGCTAAAACTATATATCTTTTTTTTAATTAAAAAATTTATTCTGATAAAAATAAAAACGTAAAAATTAAACTGAATAGAGGAGATGAAAAATATACAGCGAACTAAGCGATCAAGATAAAGAAATGTACTTGGATGTTTTGAAAGAAGCACCAATTCTCCCATTTTCTTCATTTGTATCACGAGGAGATATTCCTGATAAAATAGATATAGCAAGACCAAGAAGTTATATTGATCGAGAAGTATTTAGATTAGTTCGCCAAACTTATAGAGATAGGTCTTCCCGATTATTACCAATTTTAGGATCTGCTGGTTCTGGGAAGACTCATGCATATCATTCATTTAAGGATAAGGAACGTGAAAACCGAAAAAAATTACAACAAGCTGCTGAAGGACAAGAAGTTGAAATAAGCCAATTAGAACCCGTAGATTGGACCATTATTTATGTACCTAGCCCTCCAGCAAGCATTAGGGTTTTATTGCATGTATATACATGCATTATAGAAGAAGTAGGTCCAGAAATTCTCGATATAGTTTCTAAGAAATTAGTCTTTGAAAAATGGGGCGGGAAAAAGGCAGGTATCTTTCAAAAACCAAATGTTGATGAAGTCATTCAGAAAGGAATAAGAGAATTTCCTGGTGTATTTGCAGATTGTGTAAAAGCATTAGTAATATATCAATTGGATAAAAATAAAAAAGCACTAGCAGAGAGATGGCTTTTAGGTGAAGATTTAGAACCAGAAGAATTGAGTGAATTGGGCATCAACTCTGTAGTTGAAGATGATGACGTATGTTTAGCAATGATTAAGATCATAACTGAAAATTTGGATCGGGTGTTAATCCTATATTTTGATGAGCTTGAATCACCTTATAGAATGTTAGGTGAAGTTGCTGAACAAAAATTTTTAGAAATATTAAAACGATTATATAATGAAGTTAAAGGATTAGTAATCATTATTGCCGTTTTGAAAGAAATTTGGCCAAGAATACTAGAAATTGCAGATCAACCATTACGTTCGCGAATGGAACCTGAGCAAGAGCTCAAACCTTTTAGCTTGAATGATTTAAAAATATTCTTTTCAAAATCAATGGAAGCTTTTTGGGATGAGAATAATCTTAATCCACCATTATATCCGTTATTTCCATTGAATGAGAAGCTAATTGAACTCATTTATGAGAAAACAAAAGGTAACCCGAGAGACTCGATTAAATTGTGTAGAAGGTTCATTGATATGATTGTAAATGAAGAAATGACTGTTGAACAGCTAATGGAAGCTGGAACTGAGATTGTTGCTACAACAAAACCAGTTAGAGTTCAAGAAAGTGAAGAGGAAAAAATTGATTTTTCAAAACCACGCGAAGTTATTACCAAAACTATCGATGAGATTCTGGCTGAAGAGGAATATATAATTGATGTAAACCCATCTTCTGTTGCAGGAGCTGCCTTAAAGACTATAATGAAGGTAGGTGAATTAAAAAATAAGAAATTTGATACTCAAGTAGAATTTAAATTCATGCTTGGAAAAAGAACGCAAACTCTAGCAGCATTAATTGAAGCTGAAGGCAAGAAATGGGGTTTAGAAATCCCTTCGATTAAGACATTTGATCGAAGTGCTGGCGTGGCAGGATATTATGCAGCTAAGCGTTTAAAAGACGCTCTCGATCAAGGAGCCATAGATGCTGCGATACTAATCGTACCAACTGGAAGCAGTGGAGCCAAATTTGAAATGATCCTTCAAAATAATCCCCAAATACATAAAATTGAAATAAATAATGAAATTGGAGAGAAATTAATTGCAAATGCATTAACTTATCCAACTGAAAAGGGTTGGGAAATCGCAAAAATTATTTTTCCTGATATCGGAGATTACGAACCACCCCAATCAGAACAAGAAAGTTCAGAAGATCAATCTGAGGATAAATAATTTAACTATAAAGCTAAGTATGACTTATTACTTTCAATTTTACCATTAAATTAATTTTTAAAAAAGATAATGATTAAAAAAGCAAGTTAATACAATTTAGAAAACATTTTTCGAATCTTTTTATCAATATCATACAATTCTTTTGCAATTTTAGAAGCTCTATTAACTACTGCATTTAATTCTGTTAATTTATTAATTAATTGGTTATCTCCAAAAGAGCTTATAATCTCAATTAATCTATTTATGGGATTGGCCAATTCTTTATATAAATATAAATTATTTTCTTCCAAATCTTTTAAAATATCTTGCAAATTTTTGAATAATTGATCTTTTTCTTTAATTAAATCCGGAAAAGTACCAATTTCTTCCGCTTTATGTTGTAAAAATATTACTATTTCATCTTCTTGAATTAGTTCAGCTAATTCTGCTGCTTTTTGAAAGCTTTTTTTAGCTTTTTTATATAATTTTTCTTCTAGGAATTGTTCTGCTAATTTAATCTCTGAAGCCAATTTTGCAGGAATTTCTTCACCCAAATCAATTAATTCTCGCGCTTCTTGCAATTTTCCCTCGTCGATCATTCTTTTAGTTTTTTCATTTATAGTTTCAACAATAAGAGCAGGCTCTTTTAATTTTTCCATTAATGTTAAGATAGAATCATAAGAACTCTTAAGTAACTTTTCAAGTTTCTTTTTATCTTCGGTAAAATTTTGTGTCATCTTACTCTTGAGCGTTTCTGCCATGCTTTTTATTGATATTAAATCGTCATCTTCTCTTAATAAGACTCCTAAATATACATTATCTTTATTAATTAGATTTGAATCAAATTTCGTTGAATATATCCTCTTGTTATCTTTTTGGAGTGTTACTGTTTCTTGATTTTTTTGAACGTGTTCTTCCACCAAATCCTTTAACAAATATGTAGGAAGTTTTACTTGATTTAATACATGCTCCGCTAAAATATTTGGTCCAAATGATTTATCAATCTCATATATCAATATAGCTTGTGGTGTCAAATTTTCTACCTTGATTTTTTTTCTATTATAATTTCTAATTAATAAATCTTGATTTTAAATTTTTATTTTACTCGAACATAATAAACAATGTCTAAAAATTTATATTATTTACATTTTAATTGGAGAAAAAAAATGATGATTGAAGATACTTATTGTGAAGCATTTGAAGGTTTGGTTGTTCAATTAATGATAACAGCCCAAGATGAGGAATTTCTCCAGAGAGCAGCAAACTCTTTTACAGCACTTCCTTCTACAGTTTTTGGTGATGCTGAAGGTGGAGTAGTAAGGTGGTTAAATGAAAATGAGACAATAGATGGTAGATTAGGCGCCATAGTTCAATTATGGGTTACTGGGACTTCAAAAAAATCCAAAGAAAAATTTTATGAACAATTAGGACGCCGTATAAGGCAAGGAATTTTAGTAGTTCCAACTACAGCAGTTTTTGATTATTATCCGAATGATCTAGAGTCCAAATTTAACATGATGAATAATGTGGGGCATTGTGGCGACGGATACGAGAAAATAATTGAAAGATATGGTAGAAAAATGATCAATGTACCCATAATGATGGGACATGATTTCTTAATAGAAGAACATTTAACATATGCTAAAGGAGTAATGGGAGGAAATTTATGGCTCATGTGCGATTCTGTAGAATCTGGAATTAAAGTTGGAAGAGAAGCAGTTAAAATCATTTCTAAAATGGATAATGTATGCACTACATTTGATGTTTGTTCGGCGGGATCAAAACCAGAAACAAATTTTCCAGAGATAGGTCCGTCAACCAATCATTTTTATTGCCCTACATTAAAAAATAAACTTTCTTCTGAAGATTATAAGGTCCCTCAAGGAGTTAATTCGATTCCAGAAATTGTTTTTAATGCATTAGATGTTGATACCATTAAAAACACAATGTCTAATGTCATTAATGGTATCGCTGGAATGGAAGGGTTAATAAAAGTATCCACGGGAAATTATGGCGGTAAATTAGGAAAATTTAAGATTTATTTAAGAGATTTAGATTTAAAAGAAGATTATTTTAAATAGAAAATTAGTATTTTTAATTATTTTTTTTATAAGTTAACCTCCGATCAGCTACGGGCTTTAATAATGTTCCTTCCTTGAAAAGAGAGCCATATTTTTCTACAAATACTCTATCTATTTCTTCTAAAGGTAAATCGGCATGAACGCCTCTATCCTTTACATATTCCCCAAAAGGATTTCCTTCATTATCGTATTTTGGAAAAACAGCGTCATTTTCTCCATCAAATTCAATCATTGGTAAAAAACCTCCTTTAATGGCAGTTTTTGGGTCAAAAACAGGTGTGAGTTTTACCCATCGATTATTCAGGTATAATTCAGAATAACCATGATAATGCATTACATTCGTTCCCATAAAATCTATGATTTTTTGAGATAATTTATGATTTATTAGATCGACTAAATGAATTCGAGCTGGAATTCCTATGGCTCTTGCAAATGCTGATAATAATATCGCTTTTGAAACGCAAAAACCATACCCTCTCCTTAATGTCACGCTAGCTTTAAAGTTAGCTTTAATTTTTGGAATGTACGACATCATATTATATTTTATTTTATCTCTTACCCAGTAGAATAAAGCTATGGCTTTTTCTTTATTATCATCTAATCCTTTAACAATTTCAAAAGCCTTATTTCGTACACTTTTTCTATGAAAGTCAAGAAATTCAGTTGGTTTTAAATAAATTGATAAATCATCCATAATATCTTAAAAAAGTTGGCATTTTTTAAAATTAATTGTTTTAGTAGTTCTATAAGATTTATTCTCCACTAATAACATTTATTTAAATAAGATTTCAAGTGGGTAATAGTACATTGAAGATTGTTCCTTTCGTGTGATCCCCTTTTACTCTATCTTCTATATATATCTTTCCATTTAAAGTCTGAATTATTTTATACACTAATGAAAGCCCTAAACCCATCCCTATGGCACTTTTAGTGTCTCTAGAAACCCCTTTAAATATTAATTGTTTCTTTTCATCTGGGATTCCAATTCCATTGTCAATAAATTGAAATTTATAGTATATTTTACCATTAAGTTGTTCTTTAACTATTTTAATTGTTATTTCTATTTTTTCGCTTAGGTTATGCTTAATTGAATTCAAGATGATGTTTTCAAAAACATGTCTTAAGAGTTCATTTGCTTTTACAATTATAACTTGTTCTGAAGATTCTAAACTAATGTTAACATGCCTTTCTCTAAATGTTTTTAGGAAATATTCAACTGTATTTTTTAGAACCTCCATGGCATCCAATTTTCTTAATTTTGGGATTGTCTCTTCTATTTGAGATAATAATCTTATATTAGAAATTAATCTAGCACCTCTTTCAACTTGTTCTTTAATAAGATCTATTAATTCAAGCATATTTTCTATGTTTTTGCCCTTTTCAATGTATAGGTTCATTAAATCAACTGAAGAATTAATATTTTGTAAAATGTTATTGATATCATGTGAAACCAGGTCCCTATAGAAATTTGCAAGGTTATATGCTTTTTTATATCTAATTTCTGAAAAACGAATCTTTCTTTCTATTAAGGCTGAAATTCCTGAAACGATAAAAAATGTAGCAAATAAGAACCTAAATCCAAAAATAATCTCTAAAGCAACTTCAATTTTGAGAGATTCGAGGTAGTAATACACGATAGGAATAACATTTCCACCATTAGAGATAAATAAAGTGTAATAAGTTATTGATTTTTTACGAATGCACACTAAAGAGAATAAAATTATAAAAACAATGGTAAAAACAATGGAAATATTCACGAATAATAAAATTAAGGAATAAATATCTGTGTAAAATGATAAATAGTAGTTATTAGAAGTAGGAATTTTTTCTTTTTTCATGTATAATTTATAGAAATCAAAAATGATGATTATATTTATTAGAATAATTAGGATTAAATAACCATAATCTCTGATTAATCTTAAATCAACATAGAAATTCGCTAGAAAATCAATTAAATTACAAATTGTTAAGCTTAATACGACAAAGGTCCAAGGAATCATCTCAGAATTCTTAAAAGAGGCTACTATAAAAAGTATTAAAGCAATTACAAAAATTAAAAATAGTTCAAATTCGAGAACTATAGAATCAAGAAGTACCATTTTTAAATCTTTATTTTATTAAATATTTATACTACTATTTTCTGTCTGCGTTTTAAATAATTTAAAGTACATTTGATTATATTTTATTTTTTATTATAATCTTGATAACTATTTAATTTTTTTAATATTCATTAATGCCGATATTTGGAAGGATCGATATGCTCTATTTATCATAATATTTGAATTTCTATAGAAGAGAAATATGTCATTTTTTACGGTTTATCTTAATAATTAAAGGTTGTAAGTTATTAATTTCAATGGCTTCTTTAAAACGGATTATTATCTTTTTTGATTCGTTTTTAATAAAAGATTTATCAATTATATTTTTTTCGCCTAGTTTTAATTGTTTTATTTCTATTTCAGGATTATCATTCATGTTCCAAGTTTCTATTTCATATAATATTATTGTTCCATCAATAGGTATAATATTGACTCTAATTTCTTCATTATTCTTGAGTATCTGAAATTTTCCCCAACATTCACTTGTAATAATTAAACCTTGACATTCACTTTCATTAATGATAGGTAATAATTTCATTTTAGAATTAATTGCATCCCAAAAAAAACCGATTGAGGATTCATACAATCTCCAGGATGATAATGCTCGAATGTAATGATCCCCACATTCAATTTCATTCCAAGGATTTCGATAATTCCCATCATACCTCTTTCTTACAGCTCTTATAATTTTTAGTGCATTTTCAATTAAATTATTGGCAATCATTAAAGATGCCACTTCATATTCAATTCCCGTCCAAACCTCATCCGAATACAATAATGGAACTTTAGGTCTATTTCCTTTTGGCCAAGTGCAATTCAATAACCCACCATCCCATTCTGAAGCAAATACTCTTGGTTGTTGCTTGAAATTTTTCAAATTTTCTTTAAAATTATAGCGCATAATGCTCTCTAGTGTTTTTAAGACCTTATTTTTCGAAAAAATTTGCTCTAGATCCAGCATATCTGCCCAAAATTGCCCAAATAATTGATCCGATAAACAACCATCTCCATATTGGAACATTAATTTGCTTGTTTCATCATATTCTTGAAGCCAATATTCACCATTCCACAAAGTTTCATCATAAATTTTTTTACCCGTTTCAAACCTCTTAAGACAATCAGATAAGAGTGTATCATCATCCTTCAATATAGCCATTTTTTCACACGATTTAAGTGCTGCAAGATATAAGCCTCCAATAAAGCTATTTTTGCCAAAAAGAGAAATGTCATAAGTATTGAATTGTTCTCCTTCAATAACGCCTTTACCTTCTGGATCATATTCCCTAAAAATATAATTCATCAGCTTCACTAAACTTGAATATACTTTATTAAACCATCTCATATCATTTGTAAATAATAAATAACGATATGTTTTTAAAACGCAACCAAGCATTCCATCAATTGCCGGTGTTTTTTTAGTATCTATTCTAACATTATGTGCTTGAGGAAGATATGTAGGGACAATTAATCGATGTGGAATTCCCCATTTTTCATTAAATCGCAGGTATTCATTATTTAATAACGATTTTTCTAGTTGAGGAAATAATCGAACATGAGCCGCAGGATAATTCCATACATGTGAGCAATTCATTGGACAACATCCACCTACAGTTTCAATATTAGACGTGCTTGCACCACAACAACCTTCAAAACTATAAAATTCTCCTTTTTTTGTTAAAAAACAAGAAGGAGATCTCAAAATAGATAAGGTTGAAGATACTGTTTCAATTATATCCTTTGGAACTGTACTATTGAATAATATATCGTGGAATTCTTTTGTCTTTTCTTCCAAGATTTCTAAATTTTCAATAGTATATTGAAAAACATCTTTAGAACTCTTAAAAAATTTTGAGTAATAATTTCCTAACCAGAATTTACTTTTATCATCAATACCTAACCTGTGATATAAATCTCTTCCCCAAGACCAATTAACATAACGATTCGGAAAATGCCAACTAAGAAAAAAATAAATTTCTTTTTGTTCAGAAGGCTTTAAAGTAAATTCGCTTACCAAAACTCCAATCCAAGTTTTGCCATGATGAGATGGTCTTGTTTTTTGGCTTTCAATAAAACCTGAATCCAATTTCTCTAGCGTGTTTGGTAAATCATCCTCAATTTCCAAATCTAAAATAATTTTACATTTATCTTCAATCGTACCAAAACAAATATCTCCTTTTAGGTCATTCTCTAACAATTCATTTTCAGTCCTCATCCAAATACTTGTAGAATTTTTAGTTTGGAAAACTTCATTGACGTTAGAGAGAAATTTAGGGTAAAATCCAAGATCGATATTGGAAATACCATCCCACCCAATAAAATTCAGTAAGCACCCTCCAAGTCTAACTATTATTTCTTCTTTCTCATGGAGATTTTTAATTTTAAACTTGAAAATGATTACTGGTATTGAAGAGTTTTTAAGATCATGAGGTATTAATGGATTCCATGCGTCCAATGTAATATCTAAAGGAATTTTATTATCAAAAAATTTGATTTTAGCGAGGGGATATTCACCAATAAATTCCAAATTTTCAAAACATTCAAATTTTTGATGGCGTAGAAATAGTGCTTCTGGAATCATATAATCGCTTACACTTTCAGCAGGAGTATAATTTTCTGGTAATTGATTATCTATCTCTAGTATCTTGAAATTCCAATTTCTTTCTTTAACTTTAGCAGTTTGTAATAAAAAAAAAGATGAAGGAACAAATGCATTGTGATTAACTTGATTAACGATTTCCCATTGCCTCAAGCTTCCATCTCCAGAAAGTGAGATAGTTCCGGTACCAATTCCTCCTAAAGGAAAGGCTACATTAATCAGATTACTTCTTTTGACTATTTTCATCTTAATAATAAGAAAGAGATGTAATTTAAAATATATATAATAATGAGAAAAATAAATTAAATTATATTTTTGAAGCTATATAATCTATTATATCTATTACTTTTATTTTCTCACGGATTTCTGGATCCATTTGTTCGTGTGCATCTTTTAAATTTCCAATGCAAAATGGACAGCTTGTTATTAAAACTTCAGCGCCACTTTCAATAGCTTCCATTATTCTTTGTTTTGAAATTTCAACGGCCAATTCTGGAAATTGGCTTTTAACGCCTCCACCAGCTCCGCAACACCAAGCATTATTCTTATTCCTCTTCATTTCAACTAATTTTGTTCCTGGAATTTTAGAGATAACTTCACGTGGAATCTCATATAAGTTCATGTGTCGTCCTAAATGACAAGGGTCATGATATGTTATTATAACATCTTTATTTACTTCTTGTTTGAATTGGATTTTATTATTATTAATGAGATCAATTAAAATTTCGGTTATGTGTTTTACTTTAAATGGTAATTCCTCTCCTAAGATTTCGGAATAATCCTTATTTAGAGTCCTATAACATCCCGCGCAAGCAGTAAATATCGTTTTTGCGCCAGAATTCTTGAATAATTCAACATTATGATTAATTAATTCTTGGATTGAATCATAATCACCTATTCTCATCCCTACAGAACCACAACACCATTCTTCTTTAGATAATATTATTTTCTCTCCGGCAGCATCTAGAATTTTGGCCATATTTCTCAACGTCTCTTGTTGTCGCAATGGCATTGTACATCCCGCAAAGAACATCAAGTCTCCTTCTTCAACGATATTAGGCAAATTTCTTGCCCATTCGAATTTTTTTTCAAAATTCTCTCCATAAGGATTTCTTTTAGCATCATCTTTCATGTATTGAATTAATTTTTCATGCTTATCTAATGGAGCATAACCTGCTTCCACTAAATCTCTTCTTAATGCATCCCAAACTTTAACATGATCAATCCACTGCCCCGTAGGTAAGACAATGTTTTCATTTTGTGTTTGATGGCATACTTCTGTACAATTACCACATTCAGTACACTGGTAAACATATTCTGCCAGTTCTTGGCTTAAGGAAAGCGTTCCCTCCAAGATACTCTTTAATACATTCATTCTCCCCCTGGGAAAATACAATTCAAAGCTTTCTTCACCTTTAGCTTCCTTAATAGGACAAGTTAAAAATCGATTAACTGCCGGTCTAATTGCATAGCCACAATCGCCGCAACCCTTTTGCAGGTTTAGGAAATCTAAATCCTTATGCAAGAGATTACGGCTTTCCATTCCCCCTTAAGATGTTTTAGATCACTCATTATCATCCCCCCAAAAATTAAATTTTCCTCTACTTAATATCATTTTTGGATCTAGAATTTTTTTAATTGATTTCATTAAATTATAGTATTCCTCTGGATATGCCCCAATATCTACCATTAATCTTGACATGTAATCTCCCATCATGTACCATTGAACACCGTGTTTAGTGACCCTTTCTAATAGAGATTTCCATAACTTATGATCAATTTCTTCAATTATTTCATGAATTTCTCCTTCCCAATATTTTCCAAAACTAGTAAATCCGCAAGTTAATTCCACATTATTACCATCAATTAACATTATTGGACCACTCCCAGAGATGGGTCGTATTTTAGTAATTTCAAGAATCTTTTGCATATCCTCATTATGTTCAACATCCCATTGATCTATATCTCTCAATATTTCTGGAAACTTGCCAATTGGACAGAAACATTCTGCTGTTAATGGTTCTAGTGCTGGATACATCCCCCATAAGTTATGATAATTTTGCCAATGCCCTTGTTCAGTATAATACCATTTAGCATAATTTCCATCAGAAATCTCTGGACCCAAAGCTTCAGATTTCTTGCTAAGGATAATCTCATCTAATTGTTTCACTTTTTCCTCTAATTCTTTTTCTGAATTAGCTTGAACTACATAAAAAAAGATCCCTCTTTTTCTTTTAAGGCGATCCCATAATGGAAAAAATCCTTGTTGAGAGCCCACATTAACTACTACATCTGGAATGAAAAAAGCATCATAAATATCTATGCCTTTTTTCCGGATTTCCGTGAAAATTGTAGCTGCAGCTTCAGCAGATTTCCTAGGCATTAAAAAGGTCTTATAGTCGGCAAACTCAGGTTTTGGAAAAACTTGTAAAGTTACTTTCGTTTTTACGCCATAAATACCGTTATCTCCGCAGAATAGACCTGTTAAATCTGGACCGTTTCCTAACCTATTAAAAGGGAATTTAGAGAACTTGTTTGATTGAGAACCCGTATTAATTATCTCCCCTGTTGGTAGGACTACTTCCAATGAGACAACTTGTTTAGTACAAGAACCATACTTAGCACATCCACCACCTCCAACAGAATGATGGGAAACTCCACCTCCCACAGAGGCAGTCATTCCCGATCCCGGTCCCATGCAACCAGTATATAGACCAAAATGACATAAAAATTCATTCAATTTACCCCAAGAAATTCCAGCTTCAACTGTAACTACAAGATTATCTTCATCTAATTCAATTATATTTTCCATCCGTTTCAAATCTAATACAATACCACCATTTTTAATAGGTTTACTTCCACCAAACTCGCAATCACCTCCACCACGTGGAACTACAGGAATATTTTCCTCATTAGCAATTTTTAAAATTTCAGCAACTTCCTCTGCATTTTTAGGGCGTATGACAATATCTGGAATTCCTTGCAATATAGGATCAACATTTCTGGAATAAGCATGCCTAATGTATGGACTATTAGATATATATTTTTTAGATACAATACTTTCCAATTTTTTGTAAACTTCAGTCATGATATTAACCTTAATTGAGTTAATTAAGATATATAAAATTAGCTTAATTACATATTTAAATTTAATAAACTTTTAAATAATATCTTTTTCTAATAAATACAATTAGAAAAATTAAGACAGAACGTTGATAAAGAACTTAAATATTAAAAGGACATCCATTCCATCGAATTATAATTAACATATTTGATAAAAAAATGACATTTAAAAGTAGGAATTTTCTTGAAAATACAAAAAATATATTTATCATTGTATCCGTCATTGTTCTTATAATCCCAATTTTATTAGGATTAAACATTACATACATTTTCATTAGTGTTAAAATTGATTATTTAGAAGTCATTTTTCTCATTTTGGGAACTTTCCTTTTATTAACTTTGGGCTTGGTTTTTTTATATTTCTCATTAAATGAAAAAGTCATGAAAGAATTCCAGAAACATCCACTTGTCAACGCTTTAATTACTAAAAAAAATATTCTTTTTAATCTATTTATCTTTTCAATGACTATGATAATGGAAGAATTGATTTTTAGATTATATCTTATTGCTTTTTTTCTAGATATCCTAAAATTACTTTTTGTCGTTGCGATTTTAATGGATGGAGTAATATTTTCATTATACCATCTTCATTTTTTAACTCGTTTTAAAAATGCTCGTATCATTTGGATATACTTAATTTTTTCTTTTTTTCTAGGAACTTTTAACTCCTATATATTAGTAAAATTCGGATTAATATCTTGTATTTTAATTCATTTTTCTATAGCTTTATTAATTTATATAATGATCTCTAAAAGATATGTAAGAAATTAGCCTATATTTTACTAAAATTAATAAAATTAATAATGATCATTAATTAAAATCTATTAAGAGTAACCTTGAAAAATAAATTAGAAGAATTTTTAAGAAGTTTAAAAAAATCTAAACAGGAAAATTTATTTCACCATGACTATTAATTTATATTTTCGAGAATTAAGGGTTTCTGACATCCCAACAATAAAAGAATTATGTAAGGATATTTGGGAAGGATACGATTATGTTCCTTTAGTCATTGATGATTGGTTGAAAGATGAAAATAGTTATAATTATGGTGCTTTTTTAGATGAGCAAACAAAAAATTTAATTGGTTTTGGTCGTGTTAAGATTCTTTCTAGTGATTTAGCTTGGTTAGAAGGTGGACGAGTGAGAATTAATTATCAAGGGAAAGGAGTTGGTAAATTGCTTATAGATCATGCTTTAAATTTCATAAAGAAAAAAGGAATAAAAGTAGCTCAATATGATACTTGGAGCAAGAATTACGCATCAATTGCATTAGCAAATAAATTTGGATTTCATCGAAAAACTTGGATGGTAATATTAGAAGCGGAAAAAAAAGAAATAATGAATGTTGGGCCAGGAAATTCTGATTTTAGAAAAATAAACGCTAAACAAGCGTTAATAAAGTATAAAAGTATTCCTAATGGACCTACAACAGAATTATGTATAGGATGGTCTTTTGTTCCATTAGATTTAAAATTCTTGAACAATAAAAATTGGACTTGGTTCGAAAATTTAGAGTCAATCATTTTGCGAATTAAAGATGTCCAATTTGATCAATATGAGTTTCCAAATAATTTAGAAGCTTGGTACATCGTGCATGGAGATCCTAAAAAGGCTAAGGATTTATTAAAAAATGTACTTCAAATTGACTTAAATAATAAAAATATTACTGATATTTTTATCTTTTGTCATGAGAAAATCACAGCTCAAGTTAAAGAATTAGGATTTAGATATCTTGAATCTGATGATTCTCCTTCTGGTGTGGTGCTTTTTGAAAAAATCATTGATTATGATTAAACATTCAATAGGAACATTTTTAATTTTAAGCATAGTTATTAAAATTTAAATTACAAATTCATTAGTATCTTTAAGTTTAATATTAATTTATTCCGAAATATTAACAATGAATAAGGTAGGAATTGCAACTTTACCCTTACATAGGTCAAAAGCACCTTATTGGTTATTGAAAAGAATGGTAAAATTAGGAAAGCCGATTTTTCAAATAATTTACGAAAATGAGGGTTCTGAAGGGATATTAAGAAAATTATCTGACACTTTTTGGTTTCAAGGAATGGCTTGTGTTTTAGGCTTTGATTGGCATTCCAGTGGATGTACAACCGTATTAGGAGGCGTGCTAAAACAAATCTTATCTCCCGAACAACATAGACTAATCATTGCTGGTGGTAAAGGTAAGAATGCATTATTAGTTAAGGAACATCTTCTAAAAAATGCAAAACATCTTGATTTTAGTGAAGATGATGTGAGTAATTTATGTAATATTAGCAGATTAGTCGCAAAAATTGACAATGCTGCTGTTCAAGATGGTTTCTCATTATATCATCACTTATTTATAGTATCAGAAAAGTCATGGGGCGTCATACAACAAGGATTAGATCCTAATATAAAAAAAGCGAGAAGATATCATTGGCTTTCAGAAAATCTTAATAATTATTTAAATGATCCTCATAAATTTATTTCATCAGAAGTTTATAAGCCACAAGTTCTAAACATGGCTTCAAAATCTAGCGAGGATTGCCGGAAAGTTTCATTAGATCTAATATCAGAAGGTTCAAGAAGGTTAAAACAGTATTTATTGAAATTGAATAATAAAAATCAGAAAACTTTAGATGATTTCTTAGGGATTGAAACCAAAAGCAAGATGAAACCCATTAAACACTTGAAGATGCCAATTCCTTTTAACCTTAAATGGGAAACCGTAGATTTAGCTAAACAACTAAGCGTTAATGATTATGTTGAGCTTCTAAAAATTAAAGGATTTGGTCCTGGAATGATTCGTGCATTAGCCTTAATTTCTGAACTATTGTGGGGAACACCTCCAAGTTGGAAAGATCCAGCAAAATATGCTTATGCGGTAGGTGGAAAAGATGGCATTCCATATCCCGTTAATTTAAAAAGGATGGAACGATGCGCAAGCTTTTTAGAACAAGCTATAAATGAATCAAAACTAAATAATTTCGAAAAAATTAATGCTCTAAGGAGATTAACAAAATTTAAACAATTAACTCATAATGAGAATTAGAATTTTGGCATTAATTCTTTACTTGTTTTTCATCTCCATTGTTTATTTGAGAAAATAATGTATAGTTTAATCTAATAATAAGTTCATTGCTTCCGTATTTTAAGATTAAATAAAGGAGAATTAAAATTAAGATTCTAATTATAGAATAAAATTATTATTTAAAAGGTTATAAAGAATTTAAAAATTAACAAAAAAAGAAGTAAATTTTTTTATAGAATTGGTTTTAATAATCTATTATTGGTGATAAGAAAAATCAATTGTTCAAATTCATTATATTTAAGTTTATTAATAAAAAAAATTCAAATGAAAAAGAATGCCTATTGGTGGATTAATTAGCAAGGAATTTGGACGAATTAAGTCAGATAGACGCACGCTAATAATGATTTTTCTCATTCCTATCATTTTAATAGTTATTTTTGGTTTGACAACCGGTGTAGGTCCCACAAAGTTCTTTACAGCTTCTATAATAACCCGTGATAATACACCTGTTTATGGAACATTTTCTAAAAATTCCTCTGAGTATGATGATATTTTTATAAATATCATGAAATACAATACAACAACTTGGACTCTATATAACTATTATAATGCCACTAATGATGGAGAATATGATGAATATTATGTAAAATGTTATAATCTTTTAAAGAGTGAAAATATAGATATCTTCATCGTGCTACCCCCTAATTTTTCAGAAACTATTGACAATAAGACAAATCCGGTTTTAATCTATTATATTGATGGATCAGACATGAGTGCTGTAACTGCAGTTGAAGTTGCCTTGCAAGAACCAATAGCTTACTTCCGAATGCAAACAAACATGTTAGAAAATTTTACCATCATGTCTCCTTATCTTGAGTTTGATGTCCCGTATTGGGAATCACAAATGTTAAATTATGCTTTAGCAATAATATTACCAATCATAATCATTGGTACTACAATGAATTTAACTTCTCTCAGCATTGTTAGCGAGAAACCGCTGCCAAGAATGTTAATAACGCCCACAACAAAAAGAGAGATTTTAATGAGTAAATTAATCGCTAATTCTGCCATCATGATATTACAAGCTACTGAAATTTTTGTAATGACATCCTTTTTTGGATTGTATAGTTTAGGCTCACTGGTTTGCTTTTATGTAGTTTTAATCATGATTGGGTTCTCAGGAATTTGCATGGGTTTATTTATTTCAGCTGTAAGCCCTACTGAACAGGGTGCAAATCAATTATACATGATGTTATTAATTGTCATCATTATATTTTCAGGAACTTTATTGCCTCCAGAATCATTAGGTCAAAATGCTCGGTTTATCGTGGACATTTTTCCACTACAACATGCTTCGATTCTGATTACAGATATTACGTTAAGAGGTTTATCATATAATGTTGAACATGTCATTTATCTAAACGCAATCTCTTTAGTATATCTTATTTTAGCGTATATTGCATATAAGTTCAAGAAGTTGGAGGTGTGAGATTATCAATAATAATAAAAATCAAAAATCAGGAAAAGTTTTAAATCGAATTAAAAGTTTTACGAGATCAAATCGTTCAATTTTCCGGATATTAAAGCAAGTTAAAAAGGAATTTCAACTTTTATGGACAGATAAATTTAATATATTTATCGCTCTTATCGTCCCACCTCTAGTTATTGCAATGTTAGGAATCACGGGGTATATAGCAAGTTCTACCACTACACCAATAAATTGTGTCTTGGTATCTTATGATTCTAATACGTATATAATGGAGAATAATTTTACTACATCAAGATTAGATAACTATACTTCAAAATATTTAAGCGCTGTAAATAAATCTGAATGTTTGAATTTAATTGAATTTTTTAACGCTAGTGAAAATCCATATAGCATGGAAACGGCCAGAAATTACTTAATCGAAAAAAAAATAAAGATCATAATCTCTTTACCAGTTGATTTTTCAGAACTACTTACTTATGGTTATCCCGGAATAATTGATTGCGTAGTAGATTCCTCGGATATGAAAGAAATTCAAAACAATCTGAATGCAGTTTATGATTCAATAAAAATCTTTGTTAATGATAACAATTTAACTCCTCAATTTAAACTTAAAGGATTTGAAGAATTTGCAATTCCTCCAGATTATAGCTTTAGATATAATTATAATGTTGTAATTACATTGTCTTTCATGGTTGTTGGAGTAGGAATGGTACTGACGATTTTAATAATTGTACAAGAATATCCGATTGCTAGATTACTTCTAACTCCAGTTAAAAGATCGGAGATTTTATTATCTAAATACGTGACTTACACTTGCATTCTAACGATTCAAAATATTTCTTTAATAATCGCAGCACTTAGTTTTGGATTATACATGGTAGGTTCTGTATTTGATTTATTTTTAGCCTTATTTATCTTGGGATTTTCTGGTTTAACAATCGGAATATTCATTAGTACATTTAGTAAAACTAAGACACAAGCGAATCAATTATTTTTTGCTGCATTTTTGGTGTTGATATTATTAAGTGGAATTTTTATTCCAATTGATGCGATGCCAATATA
>CAZIEC010000035.1:15622-19061 GCA_964538145.1 uncultured archaeon | reverse complement strand
AATACATTTAAATACTTACTTTCATATCAAAATAACGAAAATCTATCTTTGATTTAATGGGACATATCTATTTATCATTTAATATAGATTTAATTTACCACTCATTAATTGAAGAATCTTTATTAAATATCGATAAATAAATTCCAATTTGAAGAGTTTTAGCAATATGCACAATTTTTCAAGGATTTCAAACCAAATGATAATGAAGGAGGTGAGATACTAAGGATGAAATTCTGTTCCAAGTGCGATAATTTGCTATTTCCAAAAAATGGGAAATTATATTGTAAATCCTGTGGTTCTTTCTACGATTTACAAGGTTTAGAAAAAAAAGAATATATTATTAGTAAAACAATAGAACATGATGAAGAAGAGGAGATGCCCATAATAATGGAAGAAAATGATAAAATCAACGTGATTTCAAGCGATGAAAGGAAAGCTTTTGAGGAATATTTTAATAGTGATCAAGATATTGCGGTATCTTAAAAAAAGAATTTTAATAAATGAGGTTATCGATAATTTTTGGAAAAAATTGGAGAGATCGAGCAAGATTTCATGGAAAAATAATTTCGAAATCTTTAAAAAAATTAAAAATTTAAAATACATGAATACTGTCAAATAAAATTTGACATCTTATTATTGACCTCTTTACAGTTTTCTTCAAAAGTAATCTTTTTTAGCTTCTAATAGCACTTAAAAATAGGTTTTAATTCAAGCAATAAATAACAAGGAGGAGGTAGCAAGATGAACATCCCCCTATTAATATTTCTGTTTGGAATTTTCGTGGTGATCATCGTAAGTTATGCGATTAAAGATTTCGATTTCGTTGCCATATCTTTACTAGGAGCATTTATAGCCGCTCTTATAACTGGGCTTGTATACGGACTAAGTTTTGACACTTTTGTGTCTTTTGTAGAATTTGAGGTTATTATAACGATTTTGAGCATGAGCATCATAACAAAAATAGCCCAAGATTTTAACATATTGGAGTTTTTAGCAATCAAGTTATTTAAAATTGCAAGAGGAGATGAAAAAATATTTTTTTACTTGATTTGTATAATCACGACTTTATTGGCAGCTATTATCACGGATGTTGTAGTCGTGCTCATTTTAGGACCAGTAATTATTCGTTTATGTAGGGTTCTCAAGACTCAAGCAGGCACGTACTTGTTAGGAATGACCATTTGTATTAATATAGGATCGATAATTACCCCCTTTTCAAGTGGAGAAAATATCATGATATCAAATTATTTTCACTTAGATACCTTATATTTTATTAGATACTACTGGCTATTTTCATTTGGATTATTGTTTCTAACAATATTCCTTATAGATAAATTCATGTTGAGCAAGGAACCACGTGTTAATCCGCAGCAAAAGAAATTACTGATTGAGATGTTAGATGAGAAACTTTTGATCGAAAATAGAAAAATATTCTACTTTAACAGTATTGCTTTAATTGTTATTATAATATTATTTGCCATAATTCCAATGTTATATTTTGTTGCAGCTGTCTCTGCATTTATCTTAGTTATTGTAAACAAGAACATTACAAAAAAGAAGATGAGAGATTTACTAGGAGAGATTGAATGGGAGATCATATTCTTCTTCATATCATTGTACATTGTCATTGGATGCTTGTTAGTTGCTGGTTTTAGAGAAATATTTGAAATGATTCCGTTTGAGCAACTCAATGTACTGGTCTTGAGCATACTAGTCCTATTAGTGGTGAGTTTTACTTCTGGGTTTGTTGCAAACACACCCACGGCATTAGCATTCATTCCTATTATTGACATTTTAATCACCAAGCATCACTTTCCACCAATACCATTGCTATTTGCTTTCATCATTGGAATCAACATAGGAGGGAATATAATACCCCAAGGTGCTGCTTGCGATATGATGACTTTAAAAATTGCTACTGATGAAGGCGTTCAAAACCTTTCTTACAAGAGATTACTCAAAAATGGATTCATATTTGCCATACTACATATTCTCTCTTCAATATTATTCTTGTTTGTAATTGTTTTTTTCAATACTTAACATTTTAAAAAAACAAAGCAAGATAAGAAAATGTTGAGAAAAGGATATATTGATTCCTATGTTCCATGGAGAAGAGTACATGATTGGAGGTGCGTAGCCTGTGGAAACTGCTGTACACATTTTAGTGTTCCATTAATGGGAACTGAATATGCGAAATTTATGAAAATATTTGGAGATAACATAATGGATTTCAATTTTAATCCTGGAAAAGTCTACTTGAGAAAAAAATTAAATAATGAATGCATTTTTCAAGATATAAGATATGGTATCTCTTTTTGCATGATACAAGAATTAAAACCTTATGTCTGCAAGCTATTTCCATTTTTCATTACAAAAACAGGAGAAAGAGAAGCTTTATATTTTTACAAAAATGAACCATATTACGTGTACGTAAATACTTTTTGTCCTCAAGTAAAATATGGCAAACCTTCTTTCAAATTTTCAAAAATTGTTATTCCAGAAGCCATTAGGCTAAGTTTGAATCCACAGAGTAAGATAGTAAATTTGACAACTAAATTTTGTAATTTTGAGTACTCATTTACTCATGATTTCACCAAGAGTTTAATTTAAGATCCATTTTATTACAATTAATAAAAATTATTTTTGATAACATTTACTTTAAAATTATTTAATAAAATTTAATATAAATATTGGGTAAAAAAATGGAAAATTTCAATAATCCAACTGATGAAAATACAGAATTCTGGTATAATTATCAGGTATTATGCGGTGTTGAAGAAGAATTTCTAATAATAAACAATAAAGGAACGCTTGTAGAAGCTGCTGATGAAATCATGATGCAAGCCGCAGAAATTCTCGAGAGAAATATAAATCTATTAAACTCGCTGAAGATAAAAATTAGAGGCCTTGATGCTGAACCTTCCCCAACACAGATAGAGTATGTAACTTTGCCCCTACCTCCTTCTGAAATTGAGAATGCAGTAATAGCTGGAAGACAACTGTTAATAAAATCAGCCAAATTATTGGGCGTAAAAATTTTAGCACAGAGCTTACATCCTATTCAAAGTGATCCTCATCCAATTGTAGGTACGCATATCAATATTTCTGTTCAAAGAAAAGGATATATAATGACGCCTGAAGAGATCCGAGCTGTTTATAATTATCTTTGGAATTATCTGCCGGAGATAATTGCTTATACGGGCAACTCTCCCATATATCAAGGAAATTTCACTAATTTTATTAGCAATCGCCTTTTAAAAAGCAGGGTACTTAAACCGAATGGTCCAGCAAAAATTAAAGTTCCAGAGAATAAGCCCGCGTTAGTACCAATGCGCTATTATGGAAGAATGCGATACACCCTTAGAATTGGAACTGGAGAAGATGAGTTTGCTAAAAGCGTGATCGCTAATCCTAAAGGAGATAGGTTAATGGATATCAC
>CAZIEC010000035.1:0-15522 GCA_964538145.1 uncultured archaeon | reverse complement strand
AGTTTGCTAAAAGCGTGATCGCTAATCCTAAAGGAGATAGGTTAATGGATATCACACCTCGTGGGCCCTCTACAAATATTGGCGCAGATAAAGATGACTCTCCCACAAGAAACCGCGTTGAAATAAGAGTAATTGATGTCCAACAAGATCATCGGGACTTGATTGATTTAGTATTTTTATGTTGTGCATCAGCATTACATGCTTTAGCTTTAGATCGACAAAATCAATTAAATATTGATTCTCATCATGACATTAATTTAAAAAGCGTCCTAGAGCAAGGGAAGAATGCACTTCTAAAACGTAATAACAAGAAAATTACTGTAGAAGAAAGCTTGAGCGATTGGTTCGAAAAAATTAAACATTTTCAAGAGGTTCTTGGAATCAAAATGAATATACATCCAATAGAAAAATTGAATCAAGAACCCTTACAAAAGGAGTTAAAAATAAAATATAACACGCGCAATATTGAAAATTTAAGACGTCAAGGGAAAAAATATGCAATTGTCCAATTAAACTCATCTCGAATAGTTAAAGACAAAAGTGGAAGGACATATAAAGTAAATAGTGGAGCGCAATTAAATGGGACATTATCGGTAGACTATAATTTATCTTTTAATGAAAGAGATGGTATCGTTACTAATTTCAATAGTATAAATATAATTAATGTGCTTAACCTTCAAGATTTGAAAATCCCTTTAAAGAAAGAAGATCAGGTTTTAAGTGCCATGACCGAAACAGAATACCTTACAAGGAGCTTTTTAGGCAATTTTTTATTTTGAATAAGATCTATTTTGACAATCTTACTAAATTAAAAGCCTAAAAACTCTATTATTTTAAATTAAATAAATTAAATGTTAAATAAAAAGACGGAGATGGGATTAAAATTACAAATACAGAAAATCAATGTAAGGAATTATTTGTATATGGGACATTACGTCATGGTCAGAGTAGGCATTATATTTTGGAAAATTATTCCTTTAAATTGGCAATTTTAAAGGGCTACACGAAAATAGATTTAGAAAATCTTGGTTTCCCCATAATAATTCAGAAACCCAGTGCTGAAGTGGAAGGGGAGTTATATTTTAATTTAGATGAGGACATATTTAAATATTTAGACCAGATTGAAGCGGTTGGTCATTTATATGATCGGATATTGGTAAAAGTACAAGCAATGGATGGAAATGAATACCTTGCTAATGTTTATTATCCAACCAAGTCTTTTTTAAAATCCATAATTAAATCGGAAAATTTACCTTTATAACAAGATCCTAAGAGGAAAAAACGTGATTATGAAAACGAAAATATATTTAATTGATAATTACCCCAAATATTACTTTAGCGAGAGAATTGACAGATTAAAATGGATAATAAGTTCATGGTTTCCAGAGTTAAAATCTGAAATAGTTCATTATTCTAATCTGAACGTAGAAAATATCAAGGATTCAATGGGTTTCATTCTTTCTGGTTCGAATCTAAATGTATCAGAATTTTCCTTTAATGTTGCATTAAGAAATCAGTTCCAAGAAGAAATTAATTTAATCACGAGTTTGAAAAACACTCCATTATTAGGAATATGTTTCGGGCATCACTTGATTTCTTATGCATTTAATATAAAAGTTGAAAGAATGTCTAACTTGTCCAATAATTTTGGCATTATTCAGATTTCATTAAAAATGAAAGATGAGCTAATCAATTTTAAGAATATTTTTGTTGATGTTCATCATAGGGATTATATATCCCCCAATGATCCTTTACTTGAAAAAAATTTCGAAATTTTATCCTTAGCAAGAAGAAATGGTCATGTTATCGTCCAATACATGAAACATTTAAATCGACCAATTTATTCCGTACAATTTCATCCCGAAACCCATTTTACTACTTGTGCTTATGATAAATCAAAAAATAAAAGGTTTTCTCAATGCGCTAAGAATATAGGTGAATCCATAATAAGAAATTTCATAAAAATTTGTTTAAATGCGAATGATTCTAAAAATAAAATTTAATGTTATTCGGATAGAGGTAAATCATTTATAAAATTTTATCATCTTGGAGATTTTTCACTAACTCTTTAGCAATCTGTTCAGGGTTGCCCTTTAATATTATTCTATCTCCCTTCCTTTTAGGCATGAAGATTTTAAAAACCTCAGTTTTAGAACCATTCAATCCTATTTCAGACTTTTTGGCATTTAAATCTTCTGCATTCAAGTGTATTACTTCTTTTTTCTCATATGCATCAACTATTCTTTGAATGTTAGGATATCGTGGTTTGTTAATTTCTTTTAAGACGGAGATTAATGCGGGCAATTGGCTTTCTATCACGACAACTTCTTCTGGTCTAAAAGCTCTTTCAACAATAATTCTGTTTTGATCTTTTAACTCAAAATTTAAAACATAAGTAATTTGAGGAATTCCTAATTCTTCAGCCAATTCAGGACCTACTTGGGCAGTGTCTCCATCTATAGCTTGCGTTCCACATATAACAATATAATTATCTTTTTCCTTTTCATTTTCATTTAATATTTTCTTAATTGCCAATGCTAGCGTATGCGAAGTTGCCAGAGTATCCGCTCCAGCAAAAGCTCTATCTGTAAGAAGATATGCTTTATCAGCGCCCATTGCTAAAGCTTCTCTCAAAGCTTCTTCAGCTTGTGGAGGGCCCATGCTAAGAACGATGATTTCTCCTCCATGTTTTTCTTTAAGGGAAATTCCGAGTTCTATGGCATGTTTATCGTGTGGATTTATAATTGATGGAACACCCTCTCTAACTAAAGTGTTGGTTTTAGGATCTATCTTGACTTCAGAAATTCCTGGTACTTGCTTGATGCATACAAAAATTTTCAATCATACCACTCCATGAATTTATTAATGATATATACAATAATATTATGTCTAACAACTTTTAAACTGATTTTTTTTATTCACTTCAATAAGCGTGTTAATAAAATAAAATTCTACTGATAATTTAAAATTTCGATTAGAACTTCTAATTTTATTAAATATAAGTTTAACCATAGTTATAATGCATTAATTATTTTAAAATGAATAACTTAACAGAAATTGCAAGAATAATATAACAAGAATTAAAATCGTGAGGTTTAATCCAATTTTGGTTATCTCTTTTCTTTAATGATATCTAAAATAAAGGAAAAATTTATAAAAAGAATATATTTTATCTTAAAAACCTCTTTTTAGATAGCGATTTGCTATGACTAATCTTTGAATTTCGCTAGTACCTTCATAAATTTCAGCTACTTTAGCATCTCGGAAGTATCGCTCCACATTATATGCTTTCATCACGCCATAACCTCCATGAATCTGAACTGCTTGATGTGCAGCCTTCATTGCTGCTTCAGAAGCGACCAATTTTGCCATTGAACTAGCTAACCCGTAATCCTTGCCTTGATCACATAAATAAGCTGCTTTATATGTCAATAACCTCCCAGATTCTATTGATGTTGCCATATCTGCAATCTTCCATTGTATTCCTTGAAACCTTCCTATTTTCATCCCAAATTGTTCTCTTTCATTTGCATATTTTACTGCAGCTTCTAAACAAGCTTGTCCCAATCCTACACATTGAGCCGCGATGATAATCCTACCATAATCTAAAATTGATAAAGCCAATTTAAATCCATCCCCGATGTTTCCCAATATGTTCTCGTCAGGAACCCTAACATTATCAAAAACTAATTCAGAAGTGTTTGAAGCTCTCACGCCAAGTTTATCTTCTTTTACGCCCACTGAATAACCAGGAGTGTCAGTATCTACAATAAATATCGTGAGTTGTTTTCTTGAGTCCTTCCCACCTGTCCTGGCAACCACTAATAAAGTATTAGCAATTCCGCCATTCGTGGCAAAAATCTTGCTTCCATTAAGAACCCATTCGTCTCCATCCTTAACAGCGGTTAACTGAACACCTCCCGCGTCTGAGCCTGCATTTGCTTCCGTCAATGCAAAGGCTCCCAATTTATCTCCTTTTGCAAGAGGAATCAAGAACTTTTCTTTTTGTTCTTCAGTTCCAAACGTGTAAATAGGCCTACAGACTACACTACAATGGACTCCAGTGGTGATTGCCCAAGAAGCATCTATCCTGCCAATCTCTTCTGTAATTATGGCAAATGCAATCGTATCATCGTGAAGCCCCGCACCTCCATATTCTTCTGGAATGCAAGAGCCAAAGTATTTCATTTCTTTAATTTTTTTAAAAACAATAGGGTCTAATTCCGATTTCTTATCGGATTCTTCTGCAACGGGAGCAATATATTCTTCAGCAAATTCTCGAGTAATTTTTCTAATCATCTTTTGTTTTTCTGTAAGAGAAAAATCCATCTTTATCAACTATTTTTTATTTTTTTTTTTAATAAATTTCATTTTTTCTTTTGTAAATTTAAAAACTATATAATTTAATCTGAAATCTTAATTAAACTTGTTTTTAACTTTTGACTCTAACTCTATTAATGTTATGCCGATTATATTAGCATATTTATTTATCAATTATACTTATTACTTTTTTTTTCCATATTGAAAAAAGTATAATAATTTTAATGATGATTGCAGTTTTTCAAAAAACTTTTCAGTTTTAATTAAAATTGAGTAATTTTTTTTTAGATCTTAACTGATACTCTCAAAACACAATATTTTTATTAATTTGTGCTATTAAAAAAAATGAAATTATTTATTAAATCGTGTCATTATATAAATTAAGCCTTATTACTTTTTTAAAATAAGGTTTGAAGTAAACGTATAAAAATTAAATAAATCGTCCAAATAGTGATACACCTTGATAGAAACAGAACAAGTTTTATTGAAATTTCGTGGATTAAAACTTATCAGTTTCAAAAGACGAGGTTATGGTGAATTTGTTGGTACTGGACTTTTAAATCCCCTTTATGATCGATTTAGACTTTTCAGATTAATTATAATGTTATTACTTGAATCCAGCTTTTACAAGAACTCCCCTTTCATAGGTAGATGGAAAGGAAAAAGGGTCTCTAACACGTTCGCACCTCCAGTTGGAAGCCACCCTCAATTAAGAGCTTTCAAGGGACTAGTACGCAACTATTTACTGGGATACTCTTATCCAGTAGCTTGTACATTTGCCGTTACGTATAAATGCCAGTGCAAGTGCGTCCATTGTAGTGCTGGAAAACACGTTCGGAGAGGATTAGAAGAGCTTTCAACTGAAGAAGCGAAAAGAGTAATTGACGAAAGTCAAAAGCTTGGCGTGACGATTATTGCTTTTACTGGAGGTGAACCGTTGCTTAGAGACGACATATTCGAATTGATAGCACACGTTGACAAGAAAAAAGCAATGCCGATAATGTTCACAAATGGGCAATTTCTCAGCGAAGAAAATGCCCAAAAACTCGTTGATGCTGGTCTTTATTCTCTTTTTGTTAGCATCGACAGCCCTGTTCCAGAAGAACATGATAAATTGCGGGGCGTTCCTGGTCTTTTTAACGATGCCATTGAAGGAATAAAGCGAATGAAATCTAAAGGTGTTTTTGTTAACCTTTCTTCTTATGCGATTCGTTCCTCTACAGAAAGGGGAATGTATAAAAAATTATACCAATTAGCTAAGGAACTTGATTTAGACAATTTTATCTTGTTCGATGGCGTACCAACAGGAGCCATGTTAAAGAATGTAGATGAAATGCTCACTCCAGAACAGCGTCAAGAAATTTATGAGTATTCTGCCAAGTTATTTAAGGAAACTGCTAAACCTCCATTATCCTCGCAATCATGGCAAAATTCAATTGAAGCCTATCTTGCCGGAATTGGTTGCCTTGCAGCAAACATTCAATTTTACATTACTGCTTATGGGGATATTGCCCCGTGTGATTTCACGCCCTTGTCTTTTGGAAACATTAGAAAGGAGCCATTGAAAAAAATTTGGCGCAGAATGATCAGTCACCCTGCATACTCTCACCGAAGTCCTGTTTGCAGGATGCAAAATCCTAAATTCCGCCAAGTATATATAGATCCGATCCCCGAAGATGCCAAGCTTCCTTATGATATTAAAAAATTACCATTAATTGATTATCGAAAAATAAAACTCGAAGAGAAGAAAGAAATCCACGAAACAATAATGAAACAAATAATAACTTAATTTTTTTTAATTTTTAATATTAATTTCATTTTTTTAAATTCTTGTTTTGAATATTAAAGGATCAATTTTCAAAAACTAATTTTTTTATGGAAAAAATTGAAAATAGGTTAATTTTATTGAAATTAATTTTAATTTATACAACCATTTTATTTGTACCAATAATTAAAATGATCATTATATTAAATAGGTAAATATTTCAGTTTCTATATTATTTATCTTCCGTTATTTAGGATGATTTTTCCAAAATGTTAAAATAAATGGTAATAAAAGTAAATAGGAAATAAACGAGCGAATCTTTAAATAAACAATTATGGAATGTTTAAATTTTTTATATATTGAAATCTTTTTCAATTATTTAGAAGAATTGATAGTTCTCATTAAAATGATTTGCACTTTAATTGCCCCCATTACTCTTTTAGTTATCATCATTTTAATTTCCTCTGGAAAGATGAATCGTCTTCTCATTAGTTTAGCTGGAGCGCTTTTAGTCTCCTTTTCTTTACTATATATGGATAATGTTCAATCATCAACCGTAATTGGATTTATTTTGGGTTATGATTATTCAAATCTTCAAACTATTCTATTTGTTTTAGGGATGATGATTGTTATTACAATTTGTAAGAAGACTGGAGTCTTCATATATCTGGCATTTCGTTTGGTCCAATTAATGAAAGGAAATAGCCGATATATTTTATTTGCACTTTGTTCATTTACTTTTCTTATTTCATCTTTATCCAGCAATATTTTATGCATTTTTTTAATAATTCCACTAACGATTACAATATGTAGGATGCTAGATGTTAACCCCATACCATATATTTTATCAGAAGGAATGGTCGTGAATTTAGGGGGACTTTTATTTGTTATAAGTTCAATTCCAAATTTATTAATCAGCCATTCAATTACATGGACATTTCCTCAATATTTTTTGGATGTAGGGTTTTTTTCTTTGATCCTATTCGTGATCACTCTAACATTTTTAGCAGTATACAACAAAAATAAGCTAAAAAAACCTAAAATAGAAAGAGTTAAGGTATTGTTAGGATATGATGCTTGGTTATTTGTTGAGAATAAAAAAAAATTCTTCATCTCATTGTTCATGTTATTAATTACAATTATTTCTGTAATAATCTTGCCCTTAATTTGTAACATCTCTATTGACCTCATTGCTTTATCAGGTGGCGTGATCTTATTAATCTTAACCATGAGAAAAGAGTTTCATGATTTGTGGAAAGAGTTGGATTTAGAGTTAATCTTTTATTTATTTTGTATATTATTCATATCCGAAGCTATTGAATTTTCTGGAGTGTTAAATTTTGTTTCAGGAGGATTAGAATTAGTTACTGCTGGAAATGAATTGACACTGTCCTTGCTTCTATTATGGATCTCTGGTATTTTAAGTTCTGGGATTCATAATGCCCCTATAACGAAAATATTTATTCCAATAGTAATGAATTTATCCACTCCTGGAAATGAAAGAGTATTTTTTTCTGCAGTTTCAATAGGGACAGTATTAGGTGAAAATCTTTCTGTCATGGGAGATAATTTAGTATTAATCTTGATGGTTCGCGATTATGGCTATGATTTAAAATTCTCTACTTTCATGCGTTTAGGAATTATAATAACAATAACCCAATTGATCTCATCAACAATCTTTTTAATAATGAAAATTTTAAATTACTTCATCATATTTGGAATTTTGATTTTAATTTTAATTGGAATTCTTGTTTACTATCATCCAAAAATCTTAAAAATGCTTAATAAATATTTTCCAAAATATTTTAAAAAATTTAAATAAAATATTTGTCTTATTTCACTAGTTTTTAAATAAAACTTATGGATCAAAAAGATTCTGACAAGATACTTTCATCTATCAACGTTAAGCAAAAATTAGATTACCAAATGTTTCAAATTTTTAATATTTTAATGGCTTTGTAATGATTAAATAGTTTAGAAAATATTAGATATTAATTATATTTAGAATATCAATATATATTAAAAATTAATAAAAAATAGCGTGAGTGTTTCTTGTTTGACAAAGAATTTTTAGAAAAATTAAGTTTAAAACAAAAGGAATGGAAAGAAAAATATAAAAAGGTAAAGGAAAGAGAAGTTAAATTCGTGACTGATTCTGAAATACCTATCAAACCCTTATATACTCCTCTCGATGTTAAAGAAGATTATTTTAAGAAGATCGGCTTTCCAGGGGAATATCCTTTTACTCGTGGAGTTTATCCATCAATGTACCGTGGAAGATTATGGACCATGAGATTATTTAGTGGACACGGTACTCCTGAAAGCTTTTTAGTACATAACTAAATAGCCAGGATGAGACAAATAAAAGATGGAAATATCTCTACGAGAATGGAGAAACAGGGTTCAGCGCCGCTGTTGATGCCTTAACATTTAATGGGATTGATCCTACAAATCCAGATGCTGCTCCAGAAGTTGGCACTTCGGGAGTTCCACTATATTGCATCGATAGCTTGTTTGCTTTGACAGAAGATATCCCGATTGATAAAGTTAGCGTTGCATTAGTCGTGGAACCTTTTACATCAGCACCAGTTTGTGCCATGTATTTTAATGTTGCAAAAGCAAGAGGAATTGACATAAAGCAATTAATGGGGACTACGCAAAATGATATATTGACTATGACTGTTGGCTACATACCCTACAAAAATTGTCCACCTAACCATTTATTAAGATTGGCTTGTGATTTCATTGAATGGACAGTTCCAATGAAGAACGTACCAAAATGGCATCCAATTAATTTCACGGGTTATAATTATAGAGAAGGAGGTATTGACGCAATTCAAGAATTAGGTTTCGTTTTTGCAAGTGCTTGTTCTCATATTGATAATTTAATTGAACGTGGATGGAAGATTGATGATTTTGTAAATAGATTAGCATTCCATTTATCTGCACATAAGGATTTCTTCGAAGAGATTGCAAAATATCGTGCTGCCAGGAGAATATGGGCAAAATTAATGAAGGATAGATATGAAGCTAAAAACCCTAGATCACTTGAATTTAGATTTCACGTGCAAACTGCTGGAAGTTCTTTAACAGCCCAAATGCCAATGGTAAACATTGTTAGAACGGCCATCCAAGCTTTAGAAGCTAATCTAGGTGGATGTCAATCGCTTCATACGAATTCTTATGACGAAGCAATATGTTTACCTTCTGAACAAGCAGCTTTAGTAGCATTGCGAACGCAACAAGTTATTGCTTATGAAACTAGGATTACTAACACTATTGATCCTTTAGCGGGTTCTTATTTTGTAGAATGGTTAACAGATGAAGTTGAAGAACGTGTTTGGAAATATTTAGATAAGATTGAAAAAGTTGGAAGCATTGATAAAGCTTTATCTTCGGGCTGGTTATACAAGGAAATGAGAGATGCTTTTCATAAAAGGCGAAAGAGAATCGAAAGTGGAGAAGAAACGATGTTAGGCGTGAACATGTATCCAATTTTGTATGATACAGTAACAGATGTATTTAGAACCAATAAGGAAGCCATAAAAATTGAAGTTGAGAGGATAAAGAAACTTAAAGAAAGGAGAGATAATGCAAAATTAGAAAAGATCTTAGATAAGCTTAGAAAGGTCTGTGAAAAAGAGGAAAATGTAATGCCCGTTGTAATGGAAGCCACAAAAGAAGGTGCTACATTACAAGAAATATGTGATATTTATAGAGAAATATGGGGAATATGGGAACCTCCATTAGCAATATGAGTAAGGGGTGAATCATGAGCGAATCAAAAAAGAAAATTCGAGTTTTAATGTCAAAACCAGGAATTGATGGACATTGGCGTGGTGGGATAGTAGTTTCACGAGCATTAAGAGACGCGGGAATGGAACTCATATTTGGAGGATTTCAAAATGCTCAGCAAATAGTAGAAACTGCGATTCAAGAAGATGTTGATGTTATTGGTTTGAGCATTCATTCTGGTGCCCATTTTGCATATACTAAACAAGTAATTGACTTATTGAAAAAAAAAGGCATATTTGATAATATTTTACTGCTTGTTGGTGGAGTTATTCCTGCCAAAGATTTTGATAAACTTAAAGAAATGGGTGTTGCTAATGTTTACGGACCCGGGGCTTTAACTTCAGAAATTATTAACTTTATCCGTGAAAATGTTAAAAAATAAGGCTTATTTTTTTTTAAATTTTTTTTTGGTTTTTTATAAATTTTAAATTAAAGATAAATTAGTTAAGATCTGGTTGGTCCTTCATTCTTTTTAAAGCTTCATATCTGCTAGCTCGAATACTCCCCCCTAAATTTCCCATCATTTTATACATCCTGGAAGGTATTAGAACTTTTGACACAAGTTCAATGGCTTCATTTGGGTCACCATCTTCTTTACTCAAGTAACCAGCAGTAATATTGATATCCCATTTGATAAAGAATCAATTGATATAGTATTATGTTTCGATGTTTTTCATTTACTAAATTTATATCAAAGAAAAGATCTTTTTGAAGAACTCATCAGATACTAAAATTAAATGGTATTGTTTCTTATCATGCAACTCATCAATGTTTAAATAGTTCATTAAATATCGAAAAAATAAGCCATGAACTAAAAAAATGTAATCTAACTTTCTTACAGAAGTTAAAAAAACTAATATTTTACTGGGTTTGGATTGAGGACTCAGTTATATATAAATTTAAAAAAGCTTCTTAGATGAAAGTTGGCTCAATTGAGTCTAAAATGGAATTTATATCGATTTCTTCAAAATTGGTCATCCAAGAATATTTAGATAACTCGTGTTTCACGTTCTCGTTTTTAAATATTTTAATTACGCCTTTTTCCAATAAAAATGAAGGATCCAAAAGTTCTCCCTCATAATTTTCTAATATGTTAAGATTTTGAAGCATGCATTCCAAAAGATCATCATATATAAGCAAAGGAATGTATTTCAATATTTTTGAATTCTTCGTCTTATTCAAGATATTTTTATTTTCCCCTTGATTTTTATCTGTTTCTAATTCTATTAGTTCAATATCCGCAAAGGTAGGATATAGCAGGTCTCTTTCCTCTCTTTTGAAATTCGTCTTAAATACCTTACCTTTTTTCATTTTGTAGAGATCTACTATTCTTTCCTTATTTTTAACCTCGACGATAATATAATTCTCTTGTATTCTTTTATTGCAAATATTTTTTATTAGTTCACAATAACTTATTGCCGCATTAATTAAATCGTCATTATTCATTTTTGCAGTTAAAAATATATATAAATACCCGCGCAAAAATGCAGCAAAATCCTCTTCTAACGTTTTTAACTTCCCATAAATGTTTCTTGTATTATTCCACCACTTAATTGCATTTGCTTGTGATAAAGAAACAGCAAAATCCTCGGATCCTCTTATTTCCGTTAAATATAATAGTTTTTTGATTCCATAATATATAAATTCATTAGGTTTTATCAAAGCGGTATCATTTTCACTTATAGGGAAAGATATTGGTTTCCTTGGTCTAAGTAAGGTGGATACTTCTCCATTATATACTTTATCAACCCTTGTAGGAATTGGCATAATGGGATTGTATTGTACATTCTTTAGTAATTTTTTGTGATGTTTTATCTCGTAATGAGACAAATCTATTGGGATTACATCAATATAGAAAAAAAAAGGAGCTGCATCAGATTTATAAGTTCTATACGTGGAATTGGAGTTTAGCTTCATTAAACCCTCCTAAAGTTTTATTTTATTATTAATGATTCTCTAACTTGATCTTTATATTGATGATCATAAAGATGACAACAAACATAATGATCTGGTTCAATTTCTATAAATCTTGGTATTTCTGATCGACATGATTCAACACAACATTCACATCGAGGGTTAAAATGGCAACCAGGTGGCGGATTAATAGGAGTTGGAACCTCTCCTTCAATCACAAATTTTATTTCTTGATCATCAGGATCAATCTTAATATCTGAATTTAACAATGCTTTAGTGTATGGATGAACCGGATTAGAAAAAATTTGTTCCGTACTACCAAATTCAACGATTCTTCCTAAGTACATTACAGCAATGTGATCCGCAATATATTGTACTACTGACAAATTATGAGTAATAAAAAGATATCCATAATTGTATGTTCTCTGCAAATTTTTTAATAAGTTCAGTATTTGCGCTTGAACAGAAACATCCAAAGCGGAAGTGGGTTCATCTAAGATAATTAGGTTAGGATTAGTTGCCAATGCTCTTGCTATCACCACTCTCTGTTTTTGACCTCCAGAAAATTCGTCAGGATACCGATCAAGATGTTCTCGTTTTAATGAAACACTATTTAATAATCTTAAGGCATGTTTCCTAAGTTCTTTCTTATCAGTTATTCCATAGAGATTCTTTAAAGGTTCAGTTATTATGTCAATTACCTTCATTCGTGGATTTAATGAAGCATCAGGATCTTGAAAGACAATTTGTATTTTTTCTCTTAATTCTCTTGGATATTTTTTAACATCAATCTTTTTACCTTGAAATATTATTTCCCCACTTTCAATTTCAACTAATCCTAAAAGAGCTTTAGCTAATGTTGTCTTTCCACAACCACTTTCCCCCACAATTCCTAAAGTTTGACCAGATTTGATCTTCAACGATACGCCATCAACTGCTTTAACCGAACCGATCTGCCTTTTTAGAAATCCGCCCAGTAAGGGATAATATACTTTAAGGTTTCTAACCTCCAAGAGATCTTTATCTTTTTCTAATTTCATTAATTTGTCATTAATTTTTTCTCGAGGAATTGTCCTATAAGCTATTATTTTAATAATCTGTCCAAATCCTAGCGAAATTATTATAGATATTAAAAATGTGGTAAGATATATGGAGGAAAAATTTACAAATTCAATTAAGAATACAATCAAAACAAAAATGTTTCCAGGTATAAGACTACAAGAAAAAAATAACCTTCTATGTTTAATGACTTGCATTTTATCTCCCAAATTCATAAAAAATAAAGTAATACCTATATTTAATAATAATACTAATATGAAAAAAATAATTGAGACCGAACTTGTATCTTGCGGAACTTGATAAATCATATAATCACTTTTAATATTTTATTTTGTTATTACTATTGATTCTTTAATTTGTTTTTTATATCGGGGATCATAAAGATGACAAGAAACATAATGATTTGGTTCAATTTCTATAGGTCTTGGTATTTCTGATTGACATGTTTCAGAACAATATTTACAACGGGGATGAAATTTGCAACCGTCGGGAGGGTAAATAGGATTAGGAAGCATTCCAGGTATGGCTTTTAAATCATCTTTTTTTCCCTGGATTGGTACAGCAGACAAAAGACCTTTAGTATAAGGATGACAAGGTTTTTTAAAAATGTCTTTGATCGTACCATACTCTACTATTGAGCCACAATACATTACAGCAACTCTATCACACATTTTAGATATAACCGAAAGATCATGAGTAATAAATAAAATTGAAGTATTATAATTTTTCTGTAGATCTTTCATGAGTTTTAAGATCTGGTTTTGTACTGTAACATCTAAAGCAGTAGTAGGTTCATCTGCTATTAATAAAACAGGACTACACGCTATGGCCATTGCGATTTGGATTCTCTGCCTCATTCCACCACTTAATTCATGTGGAAATCTATCAATAACATTCTCCGGGGAAGGTATATTAAGATCTTTTAATAATTTTAGTGTTCTTTGCCTTAAAACATCATATAATCCTTTATCTTTGTATTTAGAAGCTTCAATCATTAGTTCTTCTTCCTTGTGTAGTAATAATACTTCAGAAATTTGCTTTCCGATAGTAAACACGGGGTTAAGCGAATTTATAGGGTCTTGAAAAATCATTGTTATTTTATTGCCTCTATAGTAGAGAATTTCCTTTTTCGACTTTTTGAGCAAATCTTCATTCAGGAAATTAATAGATCCATCAATAATTTCCCCAGGAGGCTGGATCAATTGAAGAATTGATAAAGCAGTGATAGTTTTACCACATCCCGTTTCACCAACTAATCCTAATACTTCTCCTCTATACATTTTAAATGATACTCCATCTACAGCATGAACAATTCCTTCTTCTGTAAAGAATTGGATTTTAAGATCTTTCACTTCTAAAACTATATCGCGCTCTTCGAAATTTTGCACTTCAGATTCTGCTTTTTCAATAAATTTTTGTATCATCTTCTCTTTTTCACGTCTCTCTTTAGGTAAGAAAAATTTATATAAAGAAACATAAAAAGAAACAAAATATATGATAGAAACAACAACAAACAATACCCGAATGTCTTGTTTATATAAATCAAATCCTAAGTATCTCGAGAGAAATAATTCAACAATAATAAGTTGAATTGACCATATTCCGAAAGCAGTGATAGAACTCACTATTCTTGCTTTTTTAACTAAGATTTTTGGTGGTTTTTTCTTTATCGGAAGTGCCATGACTATGATTCTTGTTATAACTAAATCAAAAATTACAGTAAAAAATGCCCATTCAAATCCAAGTAAAAATGGATCATAATTAGGGTTTTGTGGTTGTGCAGGAATTAAATCATATATGGGAATATTAAGTAAAGTTATTGAAATAGATAGTAAGAATACTGTCCACAAAACTATTATCAAAAATAAAGATCTTATAAAAAAGATCTTCCTTAAATTTTTTATCTTCAGAAATGATTCTGTCTTATCAAATTTTTTAAGAAAGAGGATATAAAATGGAAAAAATAGCGTTGACATAATCGCTAAAGAGAAGAAAATTGTATCTAAAATTCTTATTTCAACTATAATATAGCCTAAAAAACCAATTATAAATCTTAATAGGAGTCCTAATCCTAAAACCACAAAAAAACTGATATTCGCACTTAAAGAATTAGATTTCCTCGCTTTTTGACTTTTTTCATCTATTAATGAAATCATAATTAATTTATGCGCATATAAAAGAAATATACTCGAAAATATAACTTCTATAAGTATTAATACATAGTTAATATAATATTGACCATTAATAACAATAAATATCATATTTTTAGCTCACGCCTCTCTTTTGTTTTTTAATTATCTTTAATTGGGGATTTAATGCATCTCTTAACCCATCTCCTAGCAACATAAACCCTAAAACTGCAATCAATATAAATAATCCCGGAAATGCCGTTGTGTGTATCAATGATAGATGTCCTCTGCCATAATTTAAATCTGTGCCCCAATCAGGAAGTTTATTATCTCCAAAACCTAAGAATGCAATACCCGCAAATCCTATAATAGCTACGCCTACACCTCCAAAAAATCTAACTAAAATTGGCGAAATTGAATTTGCTAATAAATGTTTAAACATGATCTTAAAATTTCTTGCTCCACTAGTTTTTGCGGCCTCAATATATAGTTGTTGTTTAGTCTCCAAAACTGAAGCTCGCATCAAGCGGGAATAACTCG
>CAZIEC010000034.1:1736-19346 GCA_964538145.1 uncultured archaeon | reverse complement strand
ATGTATTTAAAATTATAATACGAGACTGTTTGTTTATATAACTCTTTTTCGCTCAAACTGATTAAATAAGCTCTGTTTGGAAAATCGATCATGCTTATTAATTTGTTTCTTATTTCTGATAATTTTTCTACATTGCCAGTTTTTATAACATCAATAATTTCTTTAGCCATTTTGGAATATTTTTTATTTTTAAGCATTTTAGCATAAGGTAAGAGGTCATACTTAACTATTAAATCGCTTTTCTTAAATTTATTTAAAATATTAAGGTCTTGCTCAGTATATTTACCATCTCGAAATCTCTGAGTAATTTCATAACATTGTTTTCTATTAAAATATCTTTTTCGAATTGTTTCTAAAATATCTTTAGAAAATTTGTATTTATCACCCCAATAAGGTGGTTTTTCTAATTCTCTTTGGACATAATAGACTCTGTGAGAGATTATATATGGTGCAAGTGTATTTATTACATTAATATCTATTTCTTCTTGATTTAATAACCATACTAATGCTTTTGAATATCTAATTAAGTCTTTAGCTGCTCTTACGCTTAAAGGAGAATCTATTTTATTACAAATATTAGGTGATGTATTAAAGTGGCAATCTGAGCATAAACCTGCGCTAGGTTTTAGATTTTCAGAATTTCCTTTATCGACACGATCACATAGCGAAAATTCACGTATTATGGCATGAATATAATTAACAGCATCATCATTTAATTCTATTTTATTAATGTAGTACCATATTTCCATTAGTTCATCAATTGAAAGGATTTCTGGGACTTGTATGTATTCATCCCAACCACTATATTTTTCATCCTTTCCTGTCAATATCAAATTTAGATCCAAGCTTGAAGGAATAGAAACTTGGACAGAGATGCCAAATCTGTCGAGAAATGGACGTGATAATTCAAATGTACCTACATCTTGAGGATTTATTGTAGCATATAGACAGTATTTATTAATTGAAAGGATTTCATCAAAATATTTAACAGTCCCTTCTGCCAATAAAGATAACAAAATATCTTGAGCGTATGGAGTTAATCTATTTACTTCATCTATGATTTTCCAGAAATTTGTTATGAATTTTCTCCATATTACTACTTCTTTACCTTCTTTCATTAATTTTCCTAATTTTAAAGTTCCTACTAATTTTTCTTCTGTTAATTGGGGATGTCCACGAACTATGGCATTTTCAATTTCATTTAAACTACTGGAAGTAAACATTCGCCCTAATAATTTCACCAAACTTGTTTTAGCCGTTCCTGGTGGACCTATTAACAACATTGCTGAATTTGGTACGAGAGCATTCAGAACACATAATGTAATTATTTCAGGTAATTTTTGAGTTTTAATTTTTCTTGCTTTTTTATCAAAAAATTTTATTTCTAAAACTTTTGAATGTACAAATAGTTGATGAGCTTGAAGAACATTGATGATTCTCCAAATTTTCTTTCTTAAAGTATCTTCTTCACTAATTTCATCAGTCATTTGAGAGATATGCTCGATTTTTTAGATATTAAATAAGATATAAATTATTTATTTAATATTTATGTTTGATAACTTTCCAATAAACAACAAACGAGTATTATAACTCTGATTGTCTAATAATTTTTATTAATTTAATATTTAAAAATAAAATTAAAAAAAGAATTTTGTACTAAAAATAACCAATGTGCCCTAAATTTTTGCCATTTTCATCATAAGCATATACAAGGCCCATTGATAAGATCTCATCTTCATTTTTGGTGGACTTGGCTACTTTTTTTAAGGTTTCCAATCTTAAAATGAATGTTTTTCCGCATTTTTTGCATTTTATATGAATATCTTTTATATGTTTTTTATCATCTTCAAATTCTTCACTTTTTAAGGGCTCAAGTAAACTTGGATCTTCATTATCACAATCAGGTATAAAGCATTGTTCTAAAGATATTTTTTCCATTCCTCTTCGTGCAAGTGATATGAAGGCATAACTAGGTATTTCTTCCCATAAATCCTCTTTATTTGCCATAGATAAAATTCATATTCAATTATAATTAATCATTATTATTATAAAAAATAGAAGAACTATAAGGATTTATTTATTTTTTAATTGTTCGCGTAATCTTTTTGTCTTAATATAATCGATTTCCATCTTATTTGGATCAATAATAACACCATAATCTTTTTCTGCACTTTCTAACGAGACATATTCGTTTAGAACATCCCATCTAACCAATTCAGGATCTCGTTCAAGTGGATTTCCTATTCCTGCTCCTCCACTCATCTCAATACCAAATACACGCCCTTCTTTAGCATATCCTACTTCTAAAGCTCGACCATATTTTATTTTACCTTTTGGTCCCTTCCAATGTCTACAGATGCTTCCTTCTTTCCCTCCTAAAAGTCCCTCTGGAGGAAAAATTTGTCCACAACCACCTTTTACATATTCCACTTTATCACCATATGGTTCAATTTCATATTTCATACCAACACCTCCACGCCATTTTCCTGGACCTCCAGAATCTATAACAAAATTAGTCATATTTATTAACTCAGGAAATTTGCTTTCTAATAATTCTACAGACATAGGAATTGCTGCTCCTAAAGCCATTGAGGATGCTACATGTGGCCAACCATCAGCACCCCAAGTTGCTCCTCCTCCTGCTAGATTAATATAATGAATAATAGTATATCTTCTTCCATATCTATCAATTCCGTTTGTCACCATAGTGTTCCATTTTCCCCATTCTGCGTTTGCTTTTTCTGGAACAGCTTGTGCAATTGCTTTCCAACAAGCATGAATGATTTCTTGAGCTATACAGACCGTCGACATTCCTGTAGGATAAGGCCATTCCACATTTACAATTGTACCTTTAGGAGCAATAATGTTTATTGGTTTAAAACATCCCTCATTATGAGGAATTTCTGGATCAACTGAAGTTAGTACAGATGTATAAACTGCTGAATAAGTATTTGAAATAGCACTATTTACAATTGCTTTAACTTGACGATAAGAACCAGAAAAATCAAAAATTAAGTCACTCCCTTTAACAGTAAGAGAAACTTTAATATTATATGGTCCAGGATCCGTAAAACCTCCTTCACATAAACTTTCTGCCTTATATGTACCGTCTGGCCAAGTTTCAAGTTCTGCTCTAATACGTTTTTCAGTAGAATCTATTATTTTATTTATAGTATTTTCAAACATTTTTAAACTAAATTCTTGAACTGTTTCCAAAATTCGACGCTCAGCTATTCGATTTCCTCCAATTTGAGCTAGTAGATCTCCTGATTGATAATGTGGCACTCGAACATTAGTTAAAAATAAATCCCATAAAGATTTATTTAATTTTCCTCCATTATGATAAAGTTTTGAAGGAGGAATCACGAATGCCTCTTGCATTAACTCAGTTGCCATAGGATTATATGTTCCTGCTTGATTTCCACCAATATCTGCTTGATGACCCCTTGTTATGGCAAATGCAATGGGTTTTTCAGGCTCTTCATTATCTTTTTCTTCCCAAAATATAGGTGTTATTATTGTTACATCAGCGGGATGATTATTCCCGTGGTATGGAGAATTCATCATAATTACATCACCCGGGTATAAATCACCCTTAAAATAATCAATAACATATTTTACTCCAAATGGCATCGCTCCAAGATGAATTGGAAGACCTGCTTCCATTGAAATCATTCTCCCTTTCCCATCTGCAAGACCACAGGAAAAGTCGTGTGCTTGGTTAAAAACCGCCGATCTCGAAGTCTTTAACACTGTAGTTGCCATTTGTTTTGCAATAGTATCCATTCGATTCATTATAACGGAGGTAATGATTGGATCTATCTTATTATCTTTCATTTTTATATATCTCCTCCGGAATTATTTTTTAAAGTTAATATATAATTATTAAATCCATCAAGCTTACAAACCCATCTTGGAAAAACTACGATTGTTGTATCATTTTCTTCGATTATTGCAGGCCCCTCTATAATATTTCCTGGAATTAATTTATTTCCATCATAAACCATTGTTTTGATATATTTTCCCATTTCTTCGAAGTAAGCCTCTCTTTTTGGTTTAATAGCATCATTAATGGGTCGTTCTGAACCCAATTCCCTTCTCTTAATTTTAAAAGGTTTTGTTCTTCCAATTGCTTTAACACGCAAATGAACCAATTCAATATCAGAATTTTTATCAAAATAACCATAAAGTTTATCATGTCTCTCGTGAAAAAGATTTTCAATCTCACTTAGATTTTTTATAGTTAATTTAATTTTAGGAATCGGAGTTTCTACTTCATAAATCTGACCAATGTACCTCATATCTATTGATCGGATAAATTCAATTTGATCATCTTTAAGATTTTCAGAATATAGAGTTTCTCTTCCTTTTTGTTCTAAAACATCAAATATTTCATTAATTTTTTCGAGATCTGCTTTTCTAATTGGTGTAATGTATGGTTGAACATAATCGTGACGCAAATCGGATATTGTCATTCCAAAGGCACAGAAGGCTGATGCTATTCTTGGGATTATAATTTTAGAGATTCCAGCTAATTCACTTAATTTAGCAGCGTGGAGTGGTCCTGCACCTCCTGCCGCCACTAAAGTAAAATTTTTAGGATCATGTCCTCTTTTAATCGATACCGCCCTAATACCATCAATCATATTATTATTCACAACTTTTATTATTCCATAAGCAGTTTCCTCCAAACTCAACCCAATTTTTTCCGATAATTCCTCAATTACTTTTTTAGCTAAATTAAAATTTAATTTCATCCTTCCACCAAGAAAATTTTCAGGATTAATATAACCTAAGATTAAATTAGCATCTGTAACGGTAGGATCTGTACCTCCACGATCATAACAAGCAGGTCCTGGAGATGCTCCTGCACTTTTTGGGCCTACTTTTAAAACACCTCCAGCATCTATCCAAGCAATACTACCACCACCAGCACCCAGTGAATGGATATCTACTGTTGGTAATGCTAAACGGAATCTTCCGATTTTACCATCAATAGATGTTGGAATAACCTTATCTTTAACTAGACAAATATCAAAAGATGTACCTCCCATATCTACTGATATTATATTCTTAACTCCAATTAATTCCGAAAAGAATAATGCTGCTTTTGGTCCAGAAGCAGGTCCAGATAATGCGAGTCTTACAGGGATCTTGCTTATGATATTAACATGGGAAACTCCAGAATTTGATTGCATTATGAGAAGATCTTTTTTAAATCCATTAGCTCGCAATTTGTTTTCAAGATCTTGAAGATATTTTGATGCATAAGGCGCTACATAGGCGTTTAATACTGTCGCCATTGTTCTTTCGTATTCTCTTAATTGAGGTAATACTTCTGAGGATATTTGAACTATTGCTTCAGGATAAAATTCTTCAAATAAGTCTAAAATCCTTTTTTCATGAACTGAATTTATAGGTGAAAAAATTAGAGAAACTGCAATTGAATTAATTGAATGTTTCTTAAAAAAATCAATTGCTTTTAATACATCTTTTTCGTTTAATTCTTTTAATATCTTCCCAGCGAAATCAATTCTTTCTTCTACTTCAATTCTTAACCATCTTGGGCACGGTGGAGATGGAGGAGGATATCGCATATCATATCTTCTTTCTTCTTTATACCATTGTTCAATAATATCACGGAATCCTTTAGTTGTAATCAATCCTACATCTTTTCCTCCCCTTGAAAGAATTAAATTAGTAGCTATTGTTGTTCCATGAATTATAAACTCTGTATTTTCGAGGAATTCTTTTATTGTCATTTTAAAATCTTGTGAAGCTATTGCAAGTACATCCATAACTCCTTCTGAGTAATCTTTAGGTGTGGATGGAGCTTTGTATCGCTTTAATTCTCCTTTTTCTTGAGTTATAACCGCACAATCTGTAAATGTACCGCCTGTATCTACTCCAATTCTAAACAAAATTAATCAAACTCCAATAATTTTAAATTGATATTAATTAATGTTTATGATTCAAAAATTGACTCTTATACTTTTTAAATATTTAATTTTTATAAAATAGAAATATGATTTTAAAAGAGAACGAAAGTTAAGCTTATTTATTATTAATGATTTTAAAATATAGAAAACAATTATTTCTAATTGAGAGGATAATGACTGAAAAGGGTTTTTCAAAAAAAACTTTAGAACATATATCAAGATTAGCGCTTTTAAATCTGTCTGAGGATGAAAAAGATAAATTTGCAAAACAATTAAGTGATATTCTAGGCTATTTTAAAAAACTTAACAATTTAAATACAGATAATGTGAAACCAATGACACATCCAATAGAAGGCTTGAAAAATGTTTTCAGGGATGATATCCCCAAAAAATCCTTATCGAATGAAGAAGCTTTAAAAAATGCAAAACATGTATTAGATGGTTATTTTAAAGCACCAAGAATTTTGAAAGAATAGAATCATTCTTTATACATTTCTGTTAGCATTCTAATTGCCTTTTCCATATCCTTGAGAGCTTTTTTTCTTTCCCTAGGGCTCATTTGATAAAAATCTACTTCCAAATCTATGCCAATTTTTTCTGGTTGAGCTAATGATTTGAATTTCTTATAAACTAATGCATTAATGTATCTTTCATAATAATCAAGTGCTTTAACCAATTCCGGCTTATTCTTGATTTCATCCCACAATTCAAGAGTTTCAAGTGAACGAATGCCTATATCTATTCTAAACCAACTTATAGGAATTAATACTTTCTTTTTTACAGCATATTCAATAAATTTAATATTTTCTTTATCCAAACAAAAATCTTGTTCGGTTTCTCTCTCAAAAACGATATTATCTCCAATTATATAAAGATTAGCAACATTTTTCGATGTTGCCACGAGACCAACTGCAAATCCTTTAGCAAGTCTTAATCTATTAATTAAATCTTCCAATTTTGAGCCAATAAGATGTAGGTTATGTTTTTTATTTCCTTGAAATTCTATTAAAATCTTTTTCACGCCTTTATTGCTTATAATGAGTTGCGGAAACAAGTTTTTTTCCCGCGATTTTTTATGCGCTTCCATTAATCTATTAATAATTTTATAATCTAATTTAAGACCAGAAATAACTGTGGTATTAGCATCTAAAAAAGCGTCAACTTCAAAATCAGCAATTCCATAAAAAATTTTTCTATTATTTATTATTTGATAAATGATTTTAACGATCGCATCAGTAAGAGCTTCAGGATCTTCTCTGATTGAATCAAATTCTTTTGTTGTAAACGTATCAATTTGATCTTCTAATCCTTTTTCATCGTAAAAAGCAGCCCAAGATAATTCTGTATAGATGTTCCCTTCATTATAAAAGTTATGAGATTCATCTATACTTATGATTGATTTTGAACCTCCTATCTCTACTCCGCTTTTATTTCCTGATGCCAATATAGCTAAAGGAGGATTAATAAATTCAAGTGGCAAGAGCAGATTCTCACTGAGAAAATTATTTAATTCTAATAATAATAAGAGAGTAATTTATATAAAAGGTTTTTATTAAAAATAATAGGAATTCTCGTCAATTAGAAATTAAAATTTTTAAATCATTAAAAAAATTGGTTTTAGCTCGAGAATAATTGTAAATTAATTTGATTTGAAATACAATTTCATTCTTTAAATAAATAGGTCTTAAGAGAAGTTATTTTTATTAAAAAACAATTTTTTTTTCTAATTTATTAGAAGATCAACTTCTTTTGGTTAATCTTTTAATTTTTCATGATAAAAATTTAATAGTTTTGGATAGCTATTCCATTAAGGGCAATTTAACGTGAAAGGTACTCCCCCTATTTATTCCTTCAGATTCTGCCCAAATTTCACCATTATGGAGTTTTACAATCTCTTTAGATAAAAATAGACCTAATCCTGTGCTCTTAAATTTGAAGTCTTTATCATTTACTTGGTTAGAACTTAATTTACTAAATGGTTTAAATAATTCTTTGATTTGATCATCAGTTAAACCAATTCCAGTATCTTTTATACTTATTAAAACTGCATTGCGTTCTTCTTTCACTGTAATGGTTATTTTACCCTTTTCCGGAGTATATTTAATTGCATTTGAAAGCAAATTTGATAATAAAAGATTTATATTAAATAAATCTGCAAAAATATTCACGTTTTCAGGGATATCTTTAAAAATTTCTTGTTTTTTATTCTTTAAAAGAAATTTATAATCATTAATACATTGATTGATTAAATCTGTTAAATTAATCAATTTTTTTTCAATAAAAATTGACCCAGTTTCTATTCTTGAGAAATCTAATAAATCTTCAACGATTTGTTTTAATTTTTTAGTGCCATTAAAAGCAATATTGAATAAATCCTGAACTTCTGGATCTAATTTTTCATTATGTAATTCTTGGATTAGCTGATGAGCGCCAAATACTGTTGTTATTGGCGTTTTTAATTCATGTGAGGCTTTTGCTATGAATTTTTGGCGAATTTCATTCAATTCTTTTAACTTATTTTCGATCTCTTTTTTGCTAGTGATATCAATACCTACCATGAGAATGTGTGGCTTTTTATTTACATTTATAATTGTTGAGATAAGATTTATCCATATGAAATCTCCACTTTTCTTTTTTATTAATATTTCTAAAGAAGGAGTTGTAACGCCATTTTTTAATTTTTCTAGATTTTGAACTATTTTTAACTTTAAATCCTCATAAATAGATGGTAATTCTTGCAAATTTTTACCAATTATATCTTTCTTTCTAAATTGCGTGGATTCTTCAAACTTAGAATTACACTCAACGATTTTACCTTCCATATTTAATAGAATAATCGCAAGAGGGGAGTTCTTGAAAATAAAGCGATATTTTTCTTCGGATTCTTTTAACATTTCCATAGCTTTCTTTCTAGTCGTTATATCAATAAAAGTAACTAAGAAAGCTTTCCGGTTCATGTAAGGAATTATTTTAGAATAAACTTCAAACCATACCAACTCTCCATTCTTTCTCACATATCTAATTTCTTCACTTTCAAGAACTTTATCTGGGTGTTTAAGAAGATCTTTTCCCATTTTTATTACTCTTTCCTTATCATATGCACAAACAACTTTATAAAATTCTTCTGGGTTCCAATTTAGCATTTCTTCAACAGAATATCCCAACATATTTGCTAGAGTATTATTAGTATACTTAATCACTGAATCTTGAATTATGCAAATCCCCATTAGTGATTGTTCAGTAATAGTTTTGAATTTTCTCTCCGATTCCTTTATTATTTCCTGGGCATTTATTAATTCAGTAATATCGTGAATTATTGCTCTTAAACCTACTACCTTTTGATTTTCTTTGACAGGGATTGGAAAAACACGTGTATACAAATATACACCATCTTTTCTCCTTAAATGCAAAATTGGAGGGTCGACTAATTTATCTTGAAAAATATCATTTATAAGTTTTAAAACAAAACTTGTTTCTTCTGGATCTATAAAGTCAAAGATAGTTAAATCTTTTTTAAAATCTTCAGTTTGATACTTGAAAACGTGCGATGCAGCTTTATTTGTATAAATTATTTTATAATTTTTATCAATTTCAAAAACAACTTCTGGTAATTTCTTTATTAGAGTCTTGTATTTTTCATATAGATTTTTAGACCTTAGAATTCGTTCTTCCCGTTTTGATTTTATTTTAATAATTATGAGAAAATTAATGAATTCTTTTTCATGAAAAATTGATTGAAATTTTATTTCTCCATTAAGATATTTCCCATTTTTAGCTTTAAAACGAATATTTTTGCCATATTTCCTTCCTCTAAGAATAGTATCTTTCATTATATTAATTGCTTTTTCTTGATCTGCCTTATGAACAAATTCTAGAATTCTATGACCAATTATATCTTGTTCATCGTATCCTAGAATTTTTTTAAAAGCAATTTTATTAATTTTTTTAATTAAAAAATTTTTATCAATGATGATAATTAAATCATCAATATTTTCTAAAAAGAAATTTAGTTGATGTTTTTGTTTCTCTAATTCAATTTCTACAAATTTTAAATAAGAAATATCTTGAAAAGTAACATGAATAATTGGATGTTTTTGATTATCAATTATATTTAAATTAACTTTGAACCAGTAGGTCCCTTTTTTTAATTTTAAATCTAAACTTAATGATTTTATTTTTTTACAAATTTGAATGGCTTTTAATAATCGTCTGAATTCATTTATATTATTTTTATTAACAATTTTTAAGTTTAATAAAAACTTATCAATCAAATTCTCTTTATTTTCTTGAAGGAATATTTCTGCTACTTTGTTTACATCTTTAATATAACCTTTCGTATCTAATAATAATGAAATTGAAGGACTTCCATTAAATAACGAACGATAAATATCTCTATTATCTTTAACTGTTCCAGAAATTTTATAATCCTTCAAAATATTCGTTTTGCAATAAATTTGATTAAATATCCTATAATTTAATAAAAAAATGAAATCTTTTTAAATTCATATCTAAATTTCCATTTTATTAGCGGATATTACGAAAAATCATTTTTTCATCATGCTTTTTTCAAAATTAAGTAAATCTCATCAAAATATATTCCTAATTATCTCTTTTATTGTTCCAAAAACATTCTCATTTTTATGATTTTTAAATAATATATTATTTTTGTTTATTAGATGAAAATAAAGCTAATTATGATGAAAAAAAAAATCTTATATTACAATATAGAAAAATATTTTTCACTTTAAATCGGTTTATTGATAAACTCTTGAATGATAAAAGGATAAACTCTTAAAAAATTTTATAATTTTAGCATTTATTGTAATTTTTACTGAAAATTAAAATAAGAGTTAAAAATAAATAACAAGAATTTTAAGAAAATTTTCCAATAAATTCAGAATATTTTGTAAGAACTGCCATACATTTCGTTGGAGCATCCCATAATGAAAAAATGGGGATATCTTGCTCAATGAATTTACGATTACAACTATATCTATATGGAAATGGTCCTGAAAAAAATACCGGGATGGAATATTTTTTCATAAGTCTTTTTAATGGTTTAATTGCTCCCCTTTCAATGAGACGTCCCATATTTTTTAAATTCTCATCCACTTCTTGCCCAGACTCCTCAATGACCTTAATGAAATCATCGAAATCATATACACCATAAACAATAATACTATCTACTTCTCCAGATTTCATTAAGATCTTAGGGAATTTGAAATATAAATTTAAGAAATTAATATCAAAAGTAACATCAACAGGGTTTCTTCCACTACCAGTAGGAGGTATGAATGGGGAGAGTTCTTTTTGTAATTCTTTTGAAAATTCGGGAACTTCCAACCCATACAATTCTAGTGTTTTTGTCATCATTGTTCCTGCACCACCAGAATCCGAGATTATTCCGACTCTCTTTCCTTTTGGATATATGTTATACTTTTGGGCAAATGAAAAAGTTCTTAAGAAATACATGAATTCTGTTAGGTAATTTGTAGATATAATCCCAGCTTTTTTAAATACAGCATCATAAATTTTCTGATTTCCGCCAATTGCCCCAGTATGGCTCTGAATTGAACGCTCTGAACCTTTTGTTCCTCCGGCATATATTGCTACAATCGGTTTTTTAGGATTAATTTCTTCTATAAGTTCAATGAATCTCCTACCTCGCTTTATTTCCTCTATATAAAGCCCAATTACTTCAGTTTGAGGATCATGTTGAAAATATTCTAAGAAATCCACTATATCAATGTTTCTTTCATTCCCAACAGATATTGATTTTCCTATTTTTAAACCAATATCTCTTACATACCACGAGATTTGAGCAGCTATAGTGCCCGATTGAGAAACAATAGAAACATTTCCTCTTCTTGGCGTCAAATAAATCCATAATGTATTAAAATAGGCATTTTCTTTTTCAGGATAACCATACCATCCATTATAAATGCCAAGACAATTTGGTCCTATGAAGCGCATGTTATATTTTTTAGCAATCTCATCAATTTTTTGAGAGAGAGATTTTCCTTCTTCACCTATCTCTCTAAATCCACCAGAAGTAATCAAGAGATTTTTAATTCCTTTTTGTCCACACTCTTCCATTACTTGAGGAACTACTCTTGGTGGCAATATCAAAAATGCTAAATCTGGAACTACTGGTAAATCTAATACAGATTTATAAGCTTTATAACCTTGGACTTCTGACAATCTTGGATGAACCGGATAAATATTTTCATCTAAACCTCCTCCAGCAATAATATTTCGTAATTGCATGGAACCCATTGTTCCTAAAAGATCATTATTTGCCCCGAAAACTGCAATACTCTTTGGATTTAATATCTCATATAAAAAATGATCTTTATAGGGTAATTTTTCATTATTTTCCGACACTTCTTATAACCGGGTATCTAAATTTAAGATAATTAAATTTTTTAAATTAAAAAATTAAGAACTCAATTTTAACTTTATTAAGAATACAAAAAGGTAAATAAAATTCAAGGATCTATTCTTTCCCCGTTGATCCGAAACCTCCAAGTCCCCTATCTGAAGGAGGTAAATTTTCCGTTTCTACGAATTCATAATCAAACATTTTTGCCAGAATTATTTGACAAATCCGTTCTCCTTTTTTTAAAATTACATTTTTATTTGATAAATTAACAATAATGGCCATCCATTCATTTCGATAACCAGAATCAATGGTACCAGGAGTATTTAAAATTGAAATGCCTTCCCATAACGCAAGACCACTTCTTGGAACTACTTTAAAATAATAACCCTCCGGAATCGCAGTAGCGAAACCTAAACAGCAGCCAACTCTTTCTAATGGCTTTAAAACATATGAATCTGCTTCAACTTCAATTAACTTTTTTTCATCATTTTCATAAATTATTTTTTTAAAACCCATAATTTTTGCATCTGCTCCAGCATCACCATATTGTTTTGGTCTAGGAATTTCTGTGCCATCCCTTAACTTTTTAAATGGGATTGATATTTTTGATGTTTCATTCATATATAATAACCTTTATTTTAATGCTCATTCTTGATTTTATTTTAATATAAAAAGATGTAAAAAAAGGATTCTTATTAACTAAAAAATAAAAAATTGATTATATTAATCAGTTTTCAAATTTTGATCTTGGTTTTCCCATTCAAAATCCAATTTTACATGTTTTTTAGTATATATCCAAGCTAATAATAAAGTAAAGGAACATAACGGCCCCCATAAGATATATCCAATTGAATATCCAAGGCTCAAGATATCTGGTAGGGATAACAAATAACCCAAAAACATTATACCTAAAGATTGAATGAGATTTAAAATAATGCTTGGGAAACCCGTGTAAATTCCTGCCTTTAATTCTCCAGTTCGTTTTTGTCCATCTTCTGCTAAATCGGCATATATAATGTAGGGATAGAGAGACCATCCGCTTAAAATGGATACTATACAAATTAAGAAAACAGTTCCTATAATAAGCCTGATTAATTCACTAGGAATTAGAGGAAATACGAATGTAAATGGAAGGCTAAAAATCCCAAAATAGAATACATATTTTAAGACTTGCTTCTTTCCTTTCTTGTTAATAAATCTCCTCCAGAAATGTAATAAGATGATAGTCCCAGCAAAGATAATGCTACCACTAATCGCATATTGGATTATTCCGCTAATATTTACGACTTTATCTATAAAATTTAACATTATGTTTGAAATCTGAACTAAAGTAAATGAAGTGAATCCTATCATGAAAACTGCTTTAATGTAATTCTTATTTCTTAATATTTCTTTTAAATTTTGTACTAAATTAGATTCTATCTTGAATTTTGGTTCTGTAGGCAATAAAAAGACGCAAGTATAAAAGAACAAAATTGTCATGATTCCAATAATTAAAATTGGCAGAAAAAAATCTAAAGGTATACTTGCTGGATTTGCTAGCATTTCATTTTTTATTTTAGTTAGCACGACAAAAGAATAAACACCAATTATTCCACTAGCGAGCATGTTAAAAATATTCTCATATTGAGAGACCTTGGGCCTATCTTTAACGTTAAATTGCTCTGCTAACCAACTCTGATAAGGAGTTGTCATTCCATAACTTGCCTCAAAAATTACATCCCAGATCAATAACCAAATAAAAAGAGTTATTTCATCAGTATTTTGTAAAAATAAGCGGGGGAGTAATAAGCAAGTAAAGGAAAATGCTAAAATTGGGGCTAAAACAATAATATAGGGCTTTCTTCTTCCCAATTTCGTATATTTAGCATCGCTAACCCATCCGAGAACAAATTGAGAAATTGCTATGCTAATAAAACCCATCCCTAATGCTATTCCAACAAAAAATGGATTTACCTTATAGATCGAAGTATATAAAAAAAACAAGATTAACCCTACAAAAGATAAGGTTAATGAAGATGCAAGTCTTGGGAAAGCAAATATTAAAATTTTCATTTTAACATTTTCTTGCTTGGATAATTTTTTAAGTCCCATGATATTAAACCTTTTTCTTGTAAACAACATTTAGAGCTAAGGTTTAAGAGAGGATTAAAATAATTATTTTAATCTTCAAAACAAATAATGTTAATTATAATAAATCTTTCAAAAGAATATAAACTTTAATTAAATCATCAAGATTTTTTAAATGAATTAACTTTTTTTTATACTATTCTTTAATGAAGTATTATATAATTTTTATTAAAAAATTAACAGAAATATCATGACTAATAATACAAATAATTACAACAAATTTAATATCATACCATTAGAAAGTGTATTGATTGCGGATTCTTTTTGGAGAAAGCGCTTAGATGTAAATTATAATGTCTCGGTACATTTAATGTTAGAAAAATTAGAAAATGATCATCACATCGATAATTTTAGAGTAGCTTCTGGCATCAAAAAGGGAACTCAACAAGGAGCCTTCTATTTTGATTCTGATTTATATAAGTGGTTGGAAGGCGCTTGTTACATTCTCATGAAAAAAGAAGATAAAAAATTAAAAGAAAAAGTTGATGAGATTGTCGATTTAATTGTTAAATCTCAATTAAAAGATGGATATGTAAATACCTTTTATTCTACTAAATTTTTGGAAAGGAGATTTACTAATGTTCATGTAATGCATGAACTTTATTGTGCTGGGCATTTAATTCAAGCAGCATTAGCACATTACAAATTAACAAACAAAAAAGAATTATTAGGTGTAGCAATCCGTTTTGCAAACTTGTTAGTTAATATTTTCCTGCGAGGTATTAGAAATGACCCACCAGGACATGAAGAAATCGAAATGGCTTTAGTCGAGCTATATAGAAAAACAAAAAATAGAGATTATCTTGAACTAGCTAAAAAATTCGTGGATCAGAGAGGAAATATAAAACATTTTAAAACTTATACTTTAAATCAACATTTAAACATGCTCTTAACAGTTAAAGAAGCTGAAAAAATCAATAAAAAGCATGAAAAATCCCTATTAGGAGAAAAAAAGGAAAAAAAAGTGGAAGATGAGTTCTTAGTAGGACTCTCTTTAATGAATTGGCTAAAATTCATTCAAGAATTATTAAATGGAAAAATGTACCAATTAAATGTTCCAGTTAGAAAAGCAGTTGAACCCGTAGGACATTCGGTGAGAGCAATGTATCTGTATTGCGGAATGAGTGATATATTTTCTGAAACTGGAGATAACTCTTTATTAAAAGTTTTAAAATTACTTTGGTTAAGAATGGTAAAAGCAAAAATGTACATCACTGGAGGTATTGGCTCCGAACGAGGAACAGAAGGGTTTGGAAAAGATTTTACCCATAAAAATGAAAAATCTTACTCTGAAACTTGTGCTGCCATTGGAAACATGATGTGGAATTTGAGAATGCTCCAAATCACAGGAAACTCTAAACATGCGGATTTAATAGAGCGTGTAATGTATAATGCTTTTTTAGTAGGACAGTCTCTTGATGGAAGAAGATATTTTTACTCGAATCCAATGATTTCTAATAGCAATCATGAAAGACAAGAATGGTTTCGATGTGCTTGTTGTCCTACTAATTTCATTCGTGCTATTACATCGATAGAACAATATATTTATAGCAGTTCCAATGAAGGTCTCTGGATTCATCAATATATTGGCAATAATTCAGAAATTTCGCTTAATAGTCAAACAATTCGGCTTGAAATGAAATCAAATTTTCCTTGGGACGGAACTGTTAAAATAAAAATTGGTTTAAAAAGCGATTTAGGCATGAAGATTAATGTCAGAATTCCAAGATGGGCTCAAGGTTCGAAGTTATGGATTAATGACGAAATTTATCAAAGAAATCCAACTCCCGGAACTTATTGTAAAATATATAAAAATTGGAATGATGGAGATGTAATCAAGCTGGATTTTCCTTTAAATGCCAGATTAGTAAAAGCAGATCCCAGATTAAAATGTAATGCTAATAAAGCAACAATAGAAGCTGGACCGATTGTTTATTGTTTAGAGCAAAAAGATAATCCTGGATTTGATATATTCAAAGTAGTCATTCCTAAAAAGCAAGAATTAAGAATTGAATATAAAAAAAACCTGTTAGAAGGAATTAATATTGTAAAGGGAAAAACCATTGACGATAAAGAATTTATTGCAATTCCTTATTATGCTTGGAACAATCGAGGCCCAACTAAAATGATTGTATGGCTCAAATCAATTTAATATTTGATTTTTTAAAAAAATTCAAAAATCTTGAAGAATTTTTAGATTAAAAGAAACTGAAAATTCACGAAAAAAAATGATTGTAATTGATAGGTATAATCCAAGAACAGACAGAGAAGCTTTAAAAGAAATTTTTGAAGATTTCATCGAAAATAAAGCACATTTCTTTTCTCATTGGGAAAAATTTGAAAAAGAGCTTAATCAAAGATTAAACTCATTAGAATATAGAAATGGAATGGTTATTGCTAAAGAAGACGGAAAGATGGTTGGCTTTGGAACCTATACTAAATTTAGAGATTATTTAGGAAATGATAGTGTTCTGATTCATCAAGTCATGACTAAAAAAGAGGATTCCTATACTAAAGGCATTGAAGAAATGATAATTAAAGAATTGCATTCTTATATTAAAAAAACATTAAAATTGGATAAAGCATATTACATCTGCCCTGATTCCGACTCGGCTTTAAGAAGCATATTCATGAAATTAGGAATTAAAAAATCAAAATTTGCTTTTTATGAAATAGATTTATGAAAAAAAAATTTGTTATTATATTTAGATAATTAATTGCTATTAAAATGAAGATCGAAGAGCTAATTAAAAAAGCAGAGAATTTAAAGAAAGAAGAGAAATATGAAGATTCTATAAAAATTCTTGAAGATTTACTTAAAGAACATCCAAATTCTAATGAAGTTCTCAAAAAACTCATTGAAACCTTATTAGAATATGGAATTTATCTTAATGATTATTTTATTATGGAATATGAAAAAGCAAAAGCATGCTTTGAAAAAATACTTGAATTAGAACCCAATAATTATAGAGCTCACTATAATTTAGGCATCGCCCTTTTCAATTTAGAAAATTTTGATGGAGCATTGAAATCTTATTATAAAGCTCTTGAATTAAAACCAGATTATAAATATTGCTTATATAACATTGGTTTAGTATTTGAAGCTAAAGCTGATTTGAATAAAGCTTTAGAATATTACCAAAAAGCACTGAATGTTGA
>CAZIEC010000034.1:0-1636 GCA_964538145.1 uncultured archaeon | reverse complement strand
ATACTATAAAAATAGAAAAGAAAAAAAAGAATTTAAATAATTATTTGACCAAATTCATGTTAAAATATAAAATGAAAAAAATATATTTATCTTTCTATCTGAAAATTAATCTGCACTCTTACTCTATATATTAACTTGTCTTGATCTTCCTTAACTTTCACATCAGACTCAATAATCTGTATATTTCTTATCCCTCTTAAAGTTTTCTTGGCTTCTTCGTAGCAGACACGCACAGCATCTGCCCAATTCTTCTCACTTGTTCCGACTAACTGAATGGACTTATATACTGGAATTTTTCCTCACCATTTAATTTAATTTTTTATTTATCGTGTAGTATTATTAGTTTTAAAGATTTATTTAAACATTACTATCGATTTTTAAAAGGAAAATTAATATAATTTAGACCTAATCTAATTGGTATTACCTTTTTTATCTAAACGATAATGACTACTATAAATACTTTAAATTTAATTTGAAATTTACCAGCAAAACTATCATTAATTTTGTTTTAAAAACGAGTCTAATAATCTCATGAAATTTTTCTCCTCAAAAATCATATTTTAAAAAATTGAAACATTTATCTTTCTTTTTTTCATCCCAATTTTAAAAAAATTTATTAAAAAGCATTAATATAAGTAAATGTACAAAAATTTCTAATTTTTCTGAAATTTATTTATAATAAATTAAAAAAAGTTTTAAAAATGAATATTGAAAGTGAAAATGCTATTTTTTGGAAAAAAATTATAAAAAAGTATTGGTATTTCGTATTAGTTTATACCATTGCAATTATAGGATTAATAATTGGCATTTTTTTAGTCCTAAAGGGATATATTGAATCTCCAGATATTGCAGGGGGAGGTTCTTGGACTTTTAATGATTTTTCATTAGGAACTGCCATTTTATGGGTTCTATTTTTGTGTTTAAGAGAATTTTTATTAGTTTTACTTCCATTTATTAGCTTTTGTGGGATTCTAACAGTCATTATATGGTATAAAGTTCTAACAGATGAAGAAAAACGAGCATTAAAAAACATGGAGAAAAAGGAAAAACACGGAAAAAAAATTAAAAAAGGAGGATCAGGGATGTCAGTTTTATTCTTTATCGCATTTGCCATAGCAGTTTATTTAGACGGCAATTTCTGGGTACCCGCGGGTAATTTAAGTTACAGCTACTATATTTTTGCTTGGCTGGTCGGATTCTTTTGGACCTTAATAGTTTTAGGCATCCCCATATTAATTGGTGGAATGCTTTATCTTAGAAAAAAATGGAAACAAATACCAGAAGAATAATTTAATTATTTCTTTTTTTTATTCAAACTATTTTATGAAAGATTTTAAATCTTATATTAACCAATTTCTAAATAAAAAAAATTCAAAAGCAAGTTAAGAAAATTTTGCTACTTTAGCAAAAAAAATTTGGTGTTTAACATGAAAAGTAAATTTTCTAAATATTAATTAAAGAATTCGTTAATAATCTAGAAATAATAATTCTATTGTTGATAACAACTAAATCTTTACAATTTTATTGAATAAAAATAAAAAATGAAATATTTTAACTATTTTTTATATTACTCATGCGCTCAAATTTTCTAAAACTATGGCAATTCCTTGCCCTCCACCACAGCAAGCATTTGCCA
>CAZIEC010000033.1:0-19520 GCA_964538145.1 uncultured archaeon | reverse complement strand
GCAGGACCGGTTTGTTCTTTTTCATAATCAATTTCCTCCTCTTCACCAATCAATATCTTGAAAGGTTTTGTTTCGTTATCTTGTTCTACGGTAGTAATCCTAAAAGCTATTCCATGTTTATCACGAATTGGTTGTGCCATCTTAGCAGCAAGAAATTTCATTCTTGTTGTTGTATTATAGCCTTGCCACAGCCATACTCTATAATGCTTAGGATCCACAAAAAGTAGAATAAAGTCATCATCAAGCAATTCTTTTAATGGCATTCCCTTGTCTATGACAAGTTCTTCAAAATCTCCAATTTGATCATTGAATTGATAAACGACTATATCTTGATCTTTATTTCTTTTTGGAATTCCCTTGTCTTTATCCTTACTTGTTGACTCATTAGAATTTCCGTTATCAGACATTTTCTCAAATAATAATGATTTATTTTATAATGATAAAAATTGATCGGATTAATAATATTTTGTATTAAGTAGATTTAACATTTAATACAATTTAAATAATGTATTGTTATTTTAAAGTAAGCTTTTTAAATCTCATTCAATTATACCTAATGATAACAAACTAACTTAACATCATTCTATTTGAAACCATTCAAGCGGGAATAGCCAAGTTTGGCCAAAGGCGCTGGACTCAGAATCCAGTCCCGTAGGGGTTCGGGAGTTCAAATCTCCCTTCCCGCACTAATTAATTTAGACAGATTTAATTATTTTTTTGTTGTTATAAGGATATAAATAAAAATTTTTAAAGAAAAAATCTCATTGTATAAAGAATAAAAATAAGGAAATTATCGCGATAAAAAACTAATTTAATTCTAATTTTCCATTGCAAACAGGACAATTTAACACGATTTCTTCCTCACAAGGTTCGAGTTCGGCCGAATTTAGGATTTTTCTCCAACATACTAATTTATCTTGGAATTGAATCATGTCTCTTCCATGATGTTGGGGTATGATATTTTTAGTTTTACACGTATTACATATTATAGTTTTAGCTCTACTTTCCAATTTTTCTATAGGAAGATCCTTAAACTTATTACGATATCTAAAAATTCTCATCCCGTTTAATAAAATTCCTAGTGAAACTCCCATATCTCCTATTCCAACTGCTAACCAGAGCGTCATCAATCCGAAAATAGTAAGAATTGCGAAGCTAAGTTTTATTATTATAGATGTCCAAATGTTTTGCTTGATTATTTTATTCGTTTTTTTAGTGATATCAAAAAAGACTAAGATTTTTGATAAATCATCTCCCATTATAACCACATCTGAGGTTTGAAGTGTTAAATCAGTTGCAGAAGCTCCAATTGCGATTCCAAGGTCAGATAGAGCTAAAGAAGGAGCATCATTAATGCCATCACCAACCATTGCGACATTCCCTTCTTTTAACTTGAGAGTTTTTATCATTTCAAGTTTTTCATTTGGAAGCAATTCACCATAAACATTTTGTAAATCAATACATTTACCAATGACATTGCAAACCTTTTGATCATCTCCAGAAATCATGACCGCTTTTATTCCTCTTTTCTTAAGACCGTTTATTAGGATTGGAGAGGAAATTCTCAAGACATCTCGAATAAGGAGAACTCCAATTAATTTTTTATCTGTTGAGACATATATGGAAATCATTCCTTCATCATTATTTATTACAAATTCTTTTGGAATGTGAATTCCATTTTCTTTGATAAATCTTTTATTTCCGATAATAAAATTTTCCCCGTTAATTTGTCCTTTTATGCCCTTACCTTTAATTACTTTAAAATTATCAACATTTAACAAAGGAATTTTTAATTCATTAGCAAAATCTACAATTGCTTTTGCTATAGGATGTTCAGATAATGCTTCTAAACTGGCAGCAATCTTTAACAATTGAGTATCTTTGTTTTGAATTGATTTTATTTCAAAAACCCTTAATTTTCCTTCGGTAAGTGTTCCTGTCTTATCAAATGCGATAATTTTAATTTTATCAGCAATTTCAATGTATTTATTTCCTTTAACAAGAATCCCTTCTCTGGCTAATTTAGTTAATGCCGTAATATTAGCTAATGGAGTCGATAATGTTAAAGCGCAAGGGCAAGATACAACTAAGAGAACTAAGCCCCTGTAAAACCAATCATAAAAGTTTAAGTTAAAGATTAACCATGGGACAAGTATTATTATTAAAGAGGCTAGTATAATGAAAGGAGTATAATATTTAGCAAATCTTTCTATGAACCTTTCATGTTTACTTTTATTTAGCAGGGCAGATTTGACAGTTTCAGCGATTTTTGCAACAACAGTTTCGTTTTTTACTTTAGTTACTTCAATTTCCACGAAATCATTTTGGTTGATACTGGCAGCAAACACTTCATCACCTTCTTTCTTATAAATTGGTACTGATTCTCCAGTAATCGCACTTTCATTAAAATATGATTGTCCTTTTATGATGATCCCATCTAAGGGAACTTTCATTCCAGGTTTTATTCCTAATATATCACCTTTCTTGACCTTTTCTGATGGAATTTCAACATAATTTCCATTAGACTTTAATAAAGCTATATCCGGAGCCAATTCCAATAGTTCTTTTAAAGATTTTCGCGATTTTTCTGTCGTTACTTCCTCTATGTGTACTGCAATTGCATACAAAACAATTACAGTTGCTCCCTCTTGTGCATGTAATATTATGAATGATCCTATTGCTGCAATGATCATCAATAAATTTACATTAATTTTTTTTTCCAAAAGGTTTTCAATTGCTTCTCTAAAAATGCCATAAACTGAAAGCAATGCTGCAATAATTGCTAAAATTTGGCTAAGAATTATAAAATTATTAAATAAGTTAATGATAATTGAAAGTGTTAATAATAAGGAAGAAGGTCCTATAAAAAACCAGAAATGCTCTTCAAAATAAGATTCATTTTCTTCTTCATCTTCTAAAATATTACAGTGAGCTTCGGTACATTCTATCATATTTAATCAAATCACCTAAATCAATAAATTAAATAGGCATAATAAATCTAATATTTATATTTTATTGAAAATTTAGTATTAAACATGTTTTATTTAAAGAATTTGGTTGAATTTTTTATTTTTTATATGTAAATATGAAATTCAAAAAAAATTATAAGAATAAGATTATTTAATCACGTAAGCCAATTTTCTCTTTTCTGTTGCTTCAAGGTTTAATTTCCTTCTTATCTCATCTCTGATCAAATATCCACCAACGTGAAGAATTGATTCTTTTAGGGTTGAATCTTGGTCCATTGAGGCATTGCATGGATATGAGTGATGTGCCTTGCTAATTCTTTCATTTAAACTCATTTCATCATCTTCGATATATTTTCCTTTTAATTGTTGTACTATAAAATATGTGGAACCACAAGGAGCACTCTGTAAAACGCAAGTGTCTTCAATCGCTTTACCGTCTCTTGATAATAGAAATGACACAATAGGTTCACCAATTTTAAAATAATCTATGAATTCTATTATTTTCTCTCTATTTTTAGTGATATTAAATCCTATTTTATTATATTCATTTAATTCTTTACTTAAAGAACAAAAGGGCCTGGGAAATGCGGCTTGTATGCCAACTCTCTCAAATTCTTCTAGAACCTGAACTTGCAATCCTGGAGGTACCCATTTAGGATCCTCAACCGGAATTATTACTGCTTTTATATCCTTATCTTTTAAGTATTCTGGGAGCCCTGATAATAAATCTTGATGTATTCCAACAACCATTAAAAAATCAACATGAGGCAAATTTTTAGGAAGATATTGTTCTGGTTCTTCAATAAAATCAGGAACATTTTTACCTATTTGTTCATAAAAATAAATAGAGCTTGCATAACTATTTACTCTTTCTCTACAATGATCACATTTTACTTTTTGTTCTAATAATTCACAAGCTTTACAAAATTCATCGTCATTAATTAAATTACCTACAAATTTTTGAGCTAGCATTTCAGTATCAGAGCCAATTCCATAAAAAACTCCTAATTTATACTTATTTTTATTCATCATTATAAAGATAAGATTAATAATTCTTTATTGTTGTTTTTATAGAATATAAAAAATATTATTATTCTTGTGAAGATGTTCGCTATAAAAATCAATTTTTTTTATAAAATTAAAATCAAAAACATTAAATGAGAATTTTATAAAGAATAGTTATTAAATCATTAAAGTATTAAAATTAAATGAAGTTAAAACAGAAAAACGTTTTTCATGAAATCATGATTCACTCATTTAATAAAAGGAAATTATTAGAGTTTTTACGTAAAATCTTCCCTGATGTTCATCTAAACTCAAATTCTATAGTTATTCAAAGAATTCCTAGCAAAAAAAACATAGTAGTGAGCTTGACTTTCTTAGAACAACAAGATAATCTTCCACGAGAACTAATAATAAAGATTTTTAAATCACCAATTGCAAATAAAGAGTTTAAAATATTAAATCTGCTTTTTCAAAATGGAATCAATGTTCCAAGAGTCTTGAAATATGATGATCCGTATCTAATCATGGAAAAGATAAATGGGATTAATGTATGTGATGCTTTAAACATTCCACTTATAAATAAAAAATCATTGGATGATTTAGATAATGATGTTAAGGAAAATCTTTATCGTATTATAAATAAATTGGCAATTTGGTTAAATAATTTTCACTCTGAAAATATGCCAGATAAAACATCAGAGAAAGAACATAATTTAGTACTCAACAAAGGTGATACTCGATTAAGAGATTTTATTTATCAAGAAAAGAATGATGTGATTTTTGGAGTAGATTTTGAAGATTCTTATTATGGAAACCATATTGACGATTTAGCTTGGATTTGCTGTTCAATGTTAGATACTACTCCTGGTATTTTTGAACTAGAAATTCCATTACATAAAATGGAATTAATTAATTATTTTTTAAAGCAATATTATAATAAGAGTAAGAGTTTCTCTTTTGATTTTCAATACTTTGCTGAAAAATTGATCGAGAATTTAAATCTTGTGATGAAAAGACGACAAATAAATTTTATATTGAATAAGAATACAATTTTACGAAACATCTTAAAAGACATTCAAATATGAATTTAATGTTTCTTTTCTTTAAGGCACATTTAATAAGAATTACCCTATAAGATATTTAACCTAAAAATCAAATTTTTAAAGGTGTTTATATTTTGAGTGAAACGCCTCTTTTAGATGCTAAAACATCATTAAATAAAATGATTGATGCCATACAAGGTTTACGAGATTATAATGCTAATATGATAAATAAACTTGAAGAACAGCCGAAAAAGATTCTTGAAGCTATAGATATATTAGAAGAAAATAAAAATTCATTAATCAAAAATATTGAAAGTAATGAAGAAGAAATTAAAACAATTAAATCTAAGATATCGCAAAGTGAGCAAGAAATCCTAAAATTAAAAGAAGAGAATGAAGATTTAACGAAACAACGCCAAGAATTATCTTCAAGAATTGAACAATTACGAGATGACTTGAATAAAACAAAAGAATCTATTAATGTAAAGAAAGAAGAACTTCAACAACGTAATGAAAGATTAAAAGCCTTAGATGACCGAATCATTGAATTGACAAGAGAAGTGCAAAAATATGGCGAAAAATTAGAAGATTTGAAGAATGAACTTGAAGAAAAATTCCTAAAGAAAGAAAGATTCGTTCAAAGTTATGAAAATCGAGTGGCTGCGATGAAGTTATTAATTAATAAGAAATACATATCATCAGCAATATTTCAATTTATTCGAGCATTACAAGTAGGAAGGGCATTGAGTGTTAAAAACATAATACAAGCAATAGATATGCGAGAAGATCAAGCAAGAAAGATTATTAACAAGTTAATTGAAGAAAACGCCCCAATAGATTATGACCCCTCGTCAGGGACCATCACATTGAAAGAGGAGGTGGACTTTTAATGAGTTCGGAACTAAAGAATGTTTTTCAATTGATAGAGCAATTTGAGGGAATTTTCGATGAATATCAACAATCAATAAAGAAAAGTAGCGATGCGATAATCCAGAATTTAAGCAACGCTTGGAAACAGCTAAAAAATGAAAATGAAACAATCATTTCATTAGAAAATAAAATTGAAAAACAAAAATCTGAGTTAACTGGATTAAAGCTAAAATTGGAAGAAGTTGAGAAGAAACTTGAAGATTTAAAAAGCACTAAGGGAGATTTAACCACTAAAATTAATGAATTAAGGGCAGAAATAGAACGTTTGAATGACGATTTAAAGGGACCAAGACTTGAACTTGAAGATCTTACTTCAAAACTCAACGCAATAAATGAAAAGATTTCAGTAAAGGAAAAGGACGTATCGGATCTGGAGCAAAAAAAGTTAGATTTTGAGAACCAAGAGGAACAATTAAAAGCAACTTATACAGGAGATAAACTAGAAGAATTAAATGTTAAATTAAAGCAATTAAAAAGGAATAACTTTTTCACATCATTTTTAATGGAACATTCAGAAGAAGAGATTCCTGAAGTTGATATAATCGCAAAAATCATGTCTATGGGAAAATGCAAGCTTGATGAGTTAAAGCAAGAATTAGACATACCTCCGATAATGGCTGTCAGAACGATTAAACAATTAGCAGTAAAAGGTATAATTAATTTAAATGAGGATACAAACGAAATAACAATCCCATGAAGAGTTTATTTCTTAATAATTATATTTTTATTTTTTCAAATTAGAATAATCAATTTCAAGCTAATACTATATTAATTTTTCAAATAAATGTAATTTTATAATAAGTATCAAAAAATATTAATTAAGAAAAAATCCTGAAAAAGTAAAAAGAAGAATAATTCCTTAGATATAGTAAATTAGGTTTAGTATTGAAGGTTTTATTCATTACTTTTATCTTTTTTTTTATTTTTTCAAAATAAATCTCATCACATTTGATTGTTTATTAAATATGAAACTTACATTTTTATAAAAAGCGTTATAACCAATCAAACATAACGCTTATATAACATGACCAATTTATAAAACTAAAATTCACCTTAAAAACGTATTAAAAGCATTTATTAAAACAAAAAAAGATGGGGTAAACATGTTATCCTTAGGAAAAAAGGCAAAATGGGCTTTAATTTTATTAGCAATTGCAATAATTGGCTCATTATTATTTATTTTTCCGTTAATTGATTTGATTAATTCTCAGAACAGAATAACTCTTGCCACTACTACTTCAACATACGATTCTGGTCTATTAGATTATTTACTACCCACTTTTGAGCAAAAAACTAGAATTAAAGTTGATATTGTTTCTGTTGGAACTGGGCAAGCTTTAGAAATTGGAAAAAGAGGAGATGCCGATGTTCTCTTGGTGCATTCAAGAGTAAAAGAAAATGAGTTTATTGCAAATGGATATGGAGTTCATAGAGTGTGCGTCATGTATAATGATTTCATTATTGTAGGACCAAGCTCTGATCCAGCTGGCATTAAAAATCAAAATATAACTACTGCTATGGAAAATCTTAAGAGCGCTGGAGATGCAGGTAAGATTAAATTTTATTCAAGAGGAGATGGTTCAGGTACTTATTCAAAAGAATTAGAATTATGGGCTTTAATTAATTTTACTCCAAGCACGCTTACAGATAAGTGGTATTTTGAAACTGGTGCTGGAATGGGTACTACAATAACAATAACAAATGAAAATGATGGATATACCTTAATTGATCGAGGTACTTGGTTAGCAATGAAAGATAGCCTTAGTTTAATAGTACTTGTAGAAGGAGATCAAATACTCATTAATCCATATGGAGCTATTCTTATCAATCCTTCTCTCTATCCGGATGTAAAGTACGACAAAGCAATAAAGTTTGTAGGGTTTCTTGTTTCCGAAGAAGGTCAAAACTTAATAGGAAGTTTCACCAAAAACGGAGAACAATTGTTTCATCCCATTTTTGGGCATTGTAATGAAACACTAGGATGCAATACAACCTCAGAAGAAGTTAATTTTTGGAAAAAGTATAATGGAGGATATACTGGATAAGAAAAAATTTTTTCAATAATTAAATTATTTGATAACAATGGTAAATGAAATATTACAAGGTATAATTGAAGCATTAATATTAATATTCACGTTTGATCCAGAAGTTTGGAATGTTATTTTATTATCATTAAGAGTATCTGGTACAGCAATATTAATTGCTACAATAATCTCTCTTCCTATAAGCTCTTACATGGCACTTCGGAATTTTCCGGGAAAAAAATTCCTTACTAACTTAATTAACACTTTCATGGGATTTCCGCCTGTTGTAATGGGATTAATTATTTTTTTATTATTATCTAAAAGTGGTCCATTTGGATTCTTAGGATTATTATATTCTCCTACTGCGATGATTATTGCCCAATTGTTTCTTGCAATACCCATCATAATTGGCACGACTAAAGCTGCTTTAGAAAGTGTTGATCCAAACATAAAAGAAACCATATTATCTCTCGGTTCTACAGAAACACAATTATGGTGGGAATTAATTAAAGAATCTAAAAGATCAATTATCGCAGGTATTCTTGTTGCTTTTGGTCAAGCGATTTCTGAAGTTGGCGCCGTGATGATAGTAGGAGGAAACATTAGATGGTATACTAGGACTTTTACAACTGCTATTGTATTACAAACAAGAATGGGCGAATTTGGAATGGCCATTGCTTTAGGGTTGCTCTTGATTGCAATCACTTTTCTTATCAACTATGCATTAACACATTTACAAATGGGTGAGAAAAAATGAATTTGCTCGAAGTTGAAGGTTTATCCAAGGTGTATCTTCGAAAAGATGGTTCAGCACAAGTAGTCTTGTCAAATATTAATTTTAACATTAAAAAAGGAGAATGCTTCACCATAATTGGGCCAAATGGAAGCGGCAAGACCACACTTTTAAGAATTTTAGCTCTACTTGAAAAACCTACTTCTGGAAAGATATATTTTAAGGGAGAAGAAATTACGGCTCTTTCAAAAAAGGATATAATTAATTATCGTAGGAAGTTATCATTTGTAAGGCAAAAACCAGTAGTTTTGAATACTTCTGTTTATAAAAACATTGTTTATGGCTTAAAAATAAGGGGAATGGATCCCGAGCTTATTGATAAAAAGGTAAAAGAGATCATCGAGATCGTGGGTCTTAAAGGTTTAGAAGATAAGAATGCAAGAGCTTTATCCGGAGGAGAAATGCAGAGGGTTGCAATAGCAATGAACTTTATAGTCGAACCAGAGTTATATCTATTGGATGAAGTTTCAGCTAATTTAGACTCTAAGAATCTTAAGTTATTAGAACAATTTATTTCTAAAATTAAAGATGATGAGGATAAGACAATTATTTTAAGCACGCATGATAAGCTTGAGGCAATTAAATTTGCAGATAGAATTGGAGTTTTAATTGATGGAAGTATTTCCCAGATTGGGCACCCTAATGAGGTTTTTACGGTTCCTAAAGATGAATTTACGGCACTCTTCGTTGGTTATGAAAATATTTTTTCAGGTAAAGCAATGATAGACCAAAAATCTGGTTTAAGCATAATCAAAATCAATGATATAACAATTACTGCCTCGAGTTTAGTAGAAGGGGACGTAAAAGTGTGTATTAGACCAGAAAGTATTGGCATTTCAAAAAAGTCTCCAGAAAAAGTGAGTTACAGGAATACGTTTAAGGCAATAATAAAAGAAATTAGGGATTTAGGAAATATATGCCACCTAGTTGTTAAGTGTAATAATGAAAGATTTCTAATCGCCATTACCAAATTATCATTAGCAAATCTTAATTTGGCTCAAAACTCAGAAGTATACATCAATTTTAAAGCTACAGATGTAACTATATTATAATTTTTTTTACTCAAATTTTTAAAAATTGTATAATTTAGAATAATATAACGATATGTCCCACCATAAATAACGATAAATTAAATATTCTAACATCATGATAGATATTTCCAATAAAGAAACTATTCTTAGAATTGCTAAAGCTTCTGGAAAGATCATTCTGAAAGAAGAAACAATAAAAAAGATAAAAAAAAATCAAATTGAAAAGGGAAATCCGTTATTAATTGCAAAAGTTGCGGGGATTAATGCTGTTAAGAAAGTTCCTGAGTTAATTCCATTTTGCCATCCAATTCCCATTACAAATGTTTCCATCGATTTTACTTTTGAGGGAAATAATAGTATAATAGTTGATTGTGTTGTAAAGAGTCATGCAAGGACAGGTGTAGAAATGGAAGCTTTAACCGGGGTTTCTGTGGCGCTATTAAATATTTGGGATGTAGTTAAAAAATATGAAAAAGATGATAAAGGTCAGTATCCTATTACCCTGATTTCAGAAATAAAAGTTATTGAGAAAATAAAGAAAGAATAAGGTACGCTTAAATGAAAGATAAATGTAATCGTGAAATCAAAAATATTAGATTTTCAATAACATCAAAATGTAATTATAATTGTTTATACTGCGACAAAGAGGGATATGTTCAACAAGGGAGAGAACTTACTGTAGATGAAATAACCAAAATTTGTTATATCTTAGCAAAAATCTTGAAAGTTAAGAGAATTAAATTGACTGGTGGAGAACCACTTTGTAGGAAAGAAGTTATCCAAATAGTTCAAAATATTTATGATTTAGGCTTGTATGATGACATCTCAATTACGACTAATGGTTATTTACTCTTAGAAAAAGCCCAAGATTTAATTAATGCCGGCTTAAATCGCGTTAATGTTTCTCTTTGCTCTTTAAAGCCAGAAAAATATTCTTTTATAACAGGATCCAATTCTTTACCTAGAATCCTTGAAGGCTTAAAAAAGGCTCAAGATGTAGGATTACATCCGATTAAATTAAATTTCGTGATGTTAAAGGGCATAAATGATGATGAACTTGAAGATATGATCAATTTTTGTGCAAATACTGGCTATATTTTACAATTAATTGAATTACATGATTTTTCGGATGCTATTGGGAAGACAAAAGAAATTTATGATAAATACTATTTAAATTTGGAAAAAATAATAGATGATATTTCAAAAAGAGCTATTGATATTAAAGTTAGAAAGGATATGCAAAATAGGAAGGTTTTTAGGCTACCTAATAATGCTATAGTAGAAACGGTGCATCCAAGCCACGATTTTTGTATGGGATGCACAAAATTAAGAGTTTCTTCTGATGGGAAAGTATTTGGATGTTTATATGCAGCAAATTTAGGAAAAGATTTCATTAGTGATTTGGAAGAGTCTATCTCTCTTAATAAGTATGAAATGTTGTTGAAAGAAATAATCGATTCAAGAGAACCTCACTATTAAAATAGATTTTTAGATAAAAAAGGATTATTAAAATGATTATTAAAGTGCTTTATTTTGCTGAGTTAAAAGATTTAACAGGAAAAGAAAATGAATTTATTAATATCGAAAAAAATTCAATAGAATCCGTAATTTCAAGCATAATTGAGAAACATCCAGAGTTAAAACCATTATTAATAGATGGTGATTCTTTAAAATTAAAAAAAAATGTTTCAATAGCCATTAATGATAAAATTATTGAAAACAATCGCAAAGAAACATTCATTCTAAAAGAAAATGATAAAATTGCTTTTTTATTGCCAATTTCAGGAGGATAATGCAAATGCCTAAAAATAAATCTAAGAAAATAACATCCGGCATTTATGATAAGAATGAGATTTCATTGATTGACATAATAGAAACCATAAAAAAAAATCAAAATGCTGTTAAAATAGGATCTATATTGACCTTTACTGGTATAGTGAGAAGTTTTTCAAGAGAAGGGAGAGAAGTTAAAGGAATAAAGATAGATGCATATGAAGAATTGGCAAATCAAAGTATTAATAAAATATGTAATGATTTAAAGGAAAAATATGGTCTTATTGAACTTATTTTAACTCATTTTAAGGGAGAATTTAATTTATCTGAAGATTTAGTACATGTTGTTGTTGCTTCTTCTCATAGGGAAGAAGGATTTAAAGCACTTCGAGAAGCTGTGGAAAGATATAAAAGCGAAATAGCTGTTTGGAAAAGAGAAGATTTCTCAGATGGTACATCCAAATGGATCCATTAAAGTAATATAATCATTATGGGGCGTTAAAATTGAAATTTTTAAAAACAATTGAAGTTAAAAAATTTAAAGACATATTGTTCTCAATTCCAAGAATTCCACTGGACAAAGAATTCATTCCATTAGATGAAAGTTATAATAGGAGACTTTATGAGGATATCAAGAGTAATATCGATGTTCCTCACTTCAGAAAATCAAGAGTAGATGGTTATGCTGTTATTGCACGAGATACATTTGGAGCGGAAGAAGATAATATTCTATCTCTTAAATTAGTAGAAAAAATTGAAGCTGGACAAAAACCAACAAAGAAGTTAAATAATGGAGAGTGCTCCTATGTTGCAACAGGTGCGGCAATCCCAGAAAATGCAGATGCCATTATAATGGTTGAATATACAGAAATTACTAGAGATAAAGTATACATTTCAAAAGCCGTTCCACCTGGAGAAAATATTGTTAATATAGGTCATGATATAAAAAAGGGAGAATTAATATGTAAAAAAGGGCAATTAATTGATTTGCCAACTTTAGGGATGCTTGCTTCTTGTGGATTAAAAGAAGTTCCCGTTTATAGAAAGCCAATTGTTAGCTTAATGAGTACGGGAAATGAATTAGTTCCAGTTGGAAAGGAAAATTTAGATATTGGCCAAATATATGATGTAAATTCAACTGTTTTAAAGAAAGCCATAGAAAATGCGGGAGCTAAAGTCTCGTATTTAGGCATAATAAGAGATAATTTTGAAGACTTAAAGAGCGCAATAGATAGAGGATTAAAAGAAAGTGACATTGTTATTTTATCCGGGGGTACATCAAAAGGAGAAGGTGATTTAGGTTCTGAAGTTTTAAAGAATTATTATGATGTTGAAATTTTAATTCACGGCGTGAAAATGCGCCCCGGGAAACCCATTATTTTTACAAAAATAAAAGAAAAGTTTGTATTCATCCTACCTGGGTTCCCTACTTCCGCATTAAGTTGCTATTATGTTTTTATTGAAGATTTTTTAAGAAAAAACTCGGGATTGCCATTAAAAATTAAAAATTCATTGATTCTTGAAATTGGTGAAAGAATTTATAGCATCGTTGGAAGACATGAATTTAAACCTGTAATAATAAGAAAAGATGATGGAGTTGATAAAATTTTCCCCATTAAGACAGGCTCAGAAGCAATAAGCACGCTTTTTAAAGCAGACGGATACATTGAGATTGAAGAATTAGAATCCATTGTAGAAAAAGGAGAAAAAAGAAGATTTTTTTATTTCTCATGAGTTTATTTAATGGTATATTCAAGTTAAGAGGTGAAAAATAATAGAAGTTCATGATCAACATAAAGCAAGAGGTCCTAAAGAATTAAAAATAGCAATAATTATCGTGAGTACTACGTGTTTTAGAGAAAAACAAATGGGACATGTAAGATCGGATAAAACTTTGCCAATAGTAGAATCAATTATTGAAAAGCACCCTAATATTTCAGTTATTTATCGAGATTTTGTTTCAGACTCGAAAAAACAAATAAAAAAAGCAGTTATTAATTTATTAAAGAACGATGATGTTCACGCTATTTTATTTAGTGGAGGAACTGGATTGTCTCCAAAAGATATTACGCTTGAAGCAATCAAACCATTAATAGAAAAAGAAATAACTGGGTTTGGAGAGCTTTTCAGATATCTTTCTTATAAAGAAATAGGTTCTTCAGCAATGCTTTCAAGAGCATTAGCAGGAGTGATTAATAAGAAAATAATCTTTCTATTACCCGGATCTCCAAAAGCTGTTAAATTAGCTTTAGAAAAATTAATTATTCCAGAATTGGGGCACATTATATATATAATAAATAAAAAAGAGTGAATTAAATTGGAAAAGCTACGAAAAATTGGTTTTGCTAAATTGATTCCTTTAGAGGAAGCGTTGGAAAATTTATTATCTAGAATTAAATGTAATAAAATGGAAACTATTGAAGTTTCATCATCATTAGGAAGGGTTTTAGCTAATGATATCATGGCCCCAATAGATATTCCTCCTTTTGATCGAGCTGCGATGGATGGATATGCTATAAATGCTGAGGATTCTTTTGGAGCTTCCCCTAAAAATCCAAAGCAAGTTAAACTTATAGGGACGATCGATATCGGACAAAAATCAGAAATTAAGGTTCAAGCGGGAACTGCAATAAGAATTTCGACTGGTGCAGCACTTCCTTTAGGTGCAGATGCCGTTATTAAAATCGAAGATACTGATATTGATAATAACATTGTCACATTATTCAATTCTGTAGTTCCTGGAAAGAATGTATCAAAAAAAGGAGAGGACATAAAAAAGGGGCAAAAAGTTTTAAATTCCGGGATTAAAATTGGACCAGAACATGTAGCGCTGTTAGCTTCATTAGGTATTACAAAAATTAAAGTAACAAAACTTCCTATCGTGAGCATCTTTACGACAGGTGATGAACTCCTTGAGCTAGGATATCCTCTTGAGAAAAATAAAATATATAATTCAAACCTATATATGATTGAAAATTTGGTTAAAAAATATGGAGGTTCTTTGCATTTTAAAGAAACACTTAAAGATGATAAGGATCTTATAATTGAACGCTTGAACAAAAGCATTGTCAATTCAGATTTAGTGATTTTTACAGGGGGCACCTCTGTAGGTAAAAAAGATTTATTGCCAGAAATAATGCAAGAAAATGGCGAAGTATTAGCTCATGGTTTGGCAATTAGACCTGGGAGCCCTATTTTAATTGCAATTATAAAGAATAAGCCTGTATTTTGCTTGCCTGGAACTCCTGTTGCTGCTTATGTTTGTTTTTTAAGAATAGTTGGACCTGCAATTTCTAAAATGTTAGGGCTTGATAAATTGGATCCACGAGTAGAAGTTTTCGCAAGGATGGAAAGAGATGTTCCAGTTTCTTCATTAGGATATATTAACTTTTTACGCGTTAAATTGGAAAAATTAAAGGATGGATATGTAGCAATTCCAATTAGATTAAAAGGTTCTGGAATAATATCTTCATTAACAAATTCGGATGGCATCGTGGAAATTCCCACTAATGAGGAAGGTTTAAAAAAAGATTCAATTGTGAAAGTAAAATTACATCCTTAATTGTTTTAAGAATTTTTTGACCAATTATTTTGCTTAATTTTAATCTGCTTTCAATTAAATAAGCGAAAGAATTCAAAAATTAGTTTAATTTTTTAGAAAAGCTTCATTATATTAATTATGGTTAATATATCTGAGAGCGTCAAAGAGATTCAACAAAAATTCAATATCATTGGAAGGACCGAAGAATTAAAAAAGATCGTCTTAGCAAGATTGGTTGGAAAAAACATTTTAATTGAAGGAGAAGTAGGAACTGGTAAAACCACCATAGCAAAAGCCGTTGCAGCCTATTTTGATTCCGAATTTTACCGCGTGGATTGTTCAGAAGAAATATTACCTCACAATTTAATTGGATATTTTGATCCACCTTTAGTAATTTCAAAAGGTTATAATGAAAATTCATACATTTATGGTCCTCTTCCGCTTGCAATGTTAAAAGGTGGTTGCTTATTCATAAATGAGATTAATCGAATGCCAGAATCGACACAAAACTCTTTATTAACAGCATTAGACGAGAAAATTCTCGATATTCCCAAATTGAAGAGAATTGAAGCAAAAGATGGTTTTTTTGTTGTAGCTACTCAAAACCCTGTTGCTCACGTGGGAGTTACTGTTTTAGGGGAGGCTCTAAAAGATCGTTTTGTTTGGATTAAGCTGGATTATCAGAAACCTGAAGAAGAAGTTCAAATAATTAAAAAAGAAGTTAAATTAGATGGAGAATCAGGTGATCTCATTGCAAATATCTCACAAAAAATAACTCAACAAACAAGAGAGAACACTTATATCAGGAGAGGTAGTTCCATAAGAGGTGCCATTGATTTAGCAAGTCTTATATCTAATTCAGGTGGAAATAAAAGCACGAAAAATTGGGTAGATGCGGCGATAATGGCATTATACAATAAGATTGAAATTGAAGATGGAGTCACTCGTTCAAAATCGGAAATTATCTCTGATATAGTGCTTGCGGTTCTCAATGAATCGGATTTTCGATAATCGATGATTTCTCTTCCATTGAAGAAGAGGATGAGAAGAAGAGGTTACACGTAAGGCTTACAGAAAGAATACCAGATAATGAAATTCTTAGATATGAAATCATCCGAAAGAAAAAGAAAAGACCAGAATATTATCATAATTTAGCAAATACACTTGATTATAAACAAATAAGAGATTTAACATATTTAGCCATCGAACATAAAAACTTGGAAGCCATAATTGGTTTGCTAAAATCAAATGTATATGCTGCTACAGATGCTTTGGATTGTGATGATGGGGTTAAATTTTTCGCTGAAAAAGCAAAAGAATCTCAAACATCGATGGCAGAAATATATTTTTTCATCAGACGACCAATCTCAGAAAGATACAAGCATATATTTCGAAGATTGGCTCGTCAGAGTATCTTAAAAACCTCATTAAAAATTACTAGTAGAGGAATTAAAGGTTCATATAGAAGGATAACTCCACATTATGAAATTGGAAGATCTGAATTTGCTTTAGATGAAACAATCCAAGCAAATCCTATAAAAATTATTAAAAATACCCTCAGTTATAACGATATCTTTGGTGTAAAACGTGAAAAGCAAAAGCGAAAAGTTGTAATGATTTTAGACACCAGCGGAAGCATGTATGGGCGTTTACTCTTGAATGCCGCGTTAACAACTTCCGTGTTAGCTTATAACATGGAGAAAGAAGATTATGCAATTATTCTTTTTAATTCTACTGCAATGACTCTGAAAAAAATTGATGAAAAGAAACCAATAACGAAAATCATTGATGATATATTAGACTCAGAAGCAGTTGGTTTTACAAATATTTCTATGGGCTTAGAAAAGGGACTTAAGGAATTAAATAAGGTAAAATCAAGTAATCAACGAAAATTTGGCATATTAATAACAGATGGAAATTATAATCGTGGAGAAGACCCTGTCAAAATTGCTCAAAAATTTCCAAAATTGCATATTATTGGGATGCCAGCAGATAACGATGCAGAACGAGGGATTGAAACCTGTAAAAAATTAGCTAAAGCAGGTAAAGGAAAGTTCATGGCTGTAAATAATTATAAGGAAATCCCCCGTACCTTAATTAAATTATTATCTGAAACTTAATTTGCCAATAAATCTTAATTATTAATAAAATAAATAATAAAATTAAATGACGAGAGTGCCATCTCGTTTCAACTGATAACTAGCATTTTATTATCAGTTTCATCAAAAATTTTCATTTACTATTTCAAATTTTCTATTTTTTGTATCTGTAGTCAAGGAACATCTCCATGTGCGCATAACACTCAAGTTCAACCGTGAGGATTTGGTCCCCCAATAATCATTTCACCACAAAAATCACATTTAAGGCTCAGTAATCAATTGTTTTCGGGAATATTTACTTTATTCATGTATCCACAATTTGGACAAGAGACATTTGAGATATTAATCATGTTTTATTCCACTTTTTTAATTTACTTATGAGTAAATTGGAATTACGATAAAAAAAATCCATCCATTATTAAATATTAAAATGAAAAACATTTAATTATTTCAAGCCAAACTCATGAATATTAAACCATTTAATGCAATATTGCGAATTATTAACCCCATTCTTTTACTTTTTCTCTCGAGAATTTATCAGCCAAGTACAAGGGTTCTGGTTGGCGATGATTTTTTGTTAATTTTAATACAACATTTAAGGCATCATCTAAGGAAAAATTGTAGCCTACACTTAAAAAAACGGGTTTCATTCCATGATTTAAACAAATAGCATATCCAATTATCATTGAATCATTCTTTTTTCCACTAAACGACTCATTGGCATAAATAGGCACCCTATTTCCCTTTTTTCTTTCCATTCTCTTCCAATTTGAATATCCCCAGAAAAAATTCTTTGCCACACCTATAGAAGATATATTCAATGCAAGTCCTAAATGTGTAGCCTCACCAAATCCTCGAGGATGAGCTTTTCCATGACCATCACATATTATCAAATCAGGGCGTCTAGAAAGTTTTAAAATTGCAGCTGCTAGTAATTTACATTCTCTAAAACCTAAAAATCCCGCTACATAGGGAAAACAAATCTTGCCTGTTGCGTATTTAATCTCTTTAAGTGAATTATTTTCATAGTCCCATAATACCGCACAAGCAACTCCATTTTCTTCATTTTTAATTTTATGATAAGAGATGTCCACTCCAACAACAAGTTTAATATTGCTTGAATTAACTTGTTCGTCTCCTTCTAATATCTCTTTTTCAATTAAAATTTCTACATATTTCATTTGAAGCCGCATTGCTTCTTTTAGAGAATAATCATCTCTTAGTAATTCATTAATTATCATATTTACAGCTGGAGATTGTAGGGAAATAAAATTTAGTATACAAAAATTTTTATTTAAAATATATCACGTAGTTTTTAATCTATTACTTTTAATTAATTTTTAAAATATTTCAAAAAAAATTACTTTTATTTAACTAAATTAAGATTTTATTATTTTTACTAATATCATTTAATGAAAAGATAAAATTAAAAATTAATAAAGTAAATATATTTGTACATATGGTGTCCAAAGATATTAATATAACCAAAGAAGTTTACGATAAATTAATCAAAATTAAAAAATCAGGAGAAAGCTTTTCTGAATTACTTGAAAGATTATTAAAATCTCAAAAACAAAGTTTATTATCTTTTTTTGGAAGTTGGGATTTAACAGATGAAGAAATCAATGAGTATTGGGGAGATATCATATATAGAAAAGGTTGAAACTGGTGTAAAAATAATTTTAATAATCCTTAAATAATATTTTTAGAATTTACAATATTTATCGATTTTTTAAAAGGTAAAAATATTTTTTAGAAATATTATAATTTAAGTATATTATTTTTCTTCTTACGTGCAATAATTAAAATGACCAAGGAGATTTTTTTAAAAAAAATTATTTCAAATTGGTAATTACCCATCTATAAAGATTATTTATCCCCGAGGACATCAAGTCTGTCAATTCATCTCCTATAAAACCACTAATAATGCCTTTGATTAATGAACCTATTTTTTTCCACTTGCTTGGTTTAAACTGTTTCCAGTCTTCCAATATTTCAATCATGACATTAGCCCATTCATCTTTCTTTTCATCAGTCCAGTCTGATTTTATCACTCGCTTGATATAATTTTTTAAATCGTCAGGACGCTCAAGAAACAGGTTTAATTTATTAAGAATTTCATTCTTTTTTGTTGAAAGTCCTATCGTTGATAATTCTTCAACTGCTTTATATAATAAAGGAGCACACTTATTATCATGCTCACACAAAGCTCTGATTATAATCTCTTGATTATGTTCAAACTTTTCTAATATCGCTTCTAAAGCGAGCCCATCTCTTTTTATTTTATCTTCAGCATAACTAATTATTTTATT
>CAZIEC010000032.1:0-19640 GCA_964538145.1 uncultured archaeon | reverse complement strand
ATCTTTAGGGTTAGTAATAATCTAAAACAAGTTTACTTGAAAAGTTAGAATCATAGTACAATGTAAAATATTTAGGATGAATTTTCGAAATTTTGAATTTAAAAGAGAAAGCATGATGAGAACTCGTGCAAAAAATCCATTTTTATTAATTTATTAATAATTTAATAACATGAGAATTTTATTAGAAAAAGAGCCAGCATTTAGATTTGATGAATTTCTCACTAAATTTTATTATTAATATCCATAAAATAAAATATATTATTGAATATTAAAATTACATTTTAAAATTTTAAAATATCAAGATATTTGTTTAATTCACGATTTCTTGAATGGGTGAAATTTATACCTTAACATTTATTTATGTTGATGTGTAATTAGTAATTAACAAAAGGGTTGGGGATTGATTACTATTATTAACTTGAACTTTTTTGACAAAAAAGTAATAGAAGATATTGAAAATGATTATGCAACTGTAAGAATAAACCCTGGACAGATTAAAATAATTCTTTCCATATGCAAGGAGTTAGAACCTTACATAAAGATACCAAGATTAGCATTAAGATGCATCATTTACTATACTTTAAAAGAATGGCAACTAAAGAATAAACGTTCTATTTCTGATATTGCATCTTTTAGCCTCGATAAAAGAGTATTTATTGCTAAGGAATTATTTGAGATGGGGAAGAATAAATTAAAAAAAATACTCTTAAAACCTACACTTGAAAATGAACTTCTCTTGGATACACTATTTGAGTCTGCTTTCAAAAAATACATTCAGAACCCTAGGAAAATTCTTGTCTAAACAAAAAATCTCTTGTTTCCTTAAGCTTTAACATTAACCGCCTAAGATTCGATGTCAACGAATAGAATTCGACCATTTCAAATGCATTATCTATTTTACTTAAGTTAGATAATCTATGAGCATCAGAACTAATGGATATCATTATTTCTTCGTGTTTTAATCTTTTAAAAAATGGTAAGTTCTTTAAAGAATAATATTGTGAATAACTTGAATTTAATTCAAAAAAAAGGTCTCTTTTTCTTAAGAATGAGATTAAAGATTCATAATTATCAAATAAAAAATACGAAGGATCACAATGAGCTAAACCCATTAGAGGTTTTAAATTATTTTTTGAATATCTCTTTTGCCAATTATCGAGCAAGTTAGAGACAAACGGTATTGATTCGTGAGAATTGAAATGTTCAAATAAAATTAAATCAAAATCATTGGGATTAATTCTTGATAAAATAGAATTTAATGAAGATTCTAAATCTATTTCAATACCAACTAATACGAGGAGTTTTTCTTTTGAACAGATTAATTCTTCTTGAATTTGCCGGATTTCTACGACATAAGAGTTAATTTTTTCCACGCTATTAAGCGTTGGGATTATTTTTGCCTTCCACGTGTTTGAGAAATGATCTGTTATGGCAATATATTTAAAATCTAACTCTAATGCTTTTTTTACTATTTCTTCTATTGAATTTTTTCCATCTGAATATGATGAATGAATGTGAAGGTTTATTTTTGGCGGCTGCATTATTATCCTGATCTAAATCCCTATAGCGCTTAATTCTTTATTTGTATACCATGAAAAGATTCCACTTAAAAAAATAGAAATTCCATTTAAAGTTAAGAGAGAATTAAAAAGGAATTGAACAGTTTCTGGTGAAATGACAGTTTCATCTAACACGATTGGATTGATAATGACGATATTATTTAGAAATAATACGATTATTATTAATATTATGATGGCAGAAATTATTTGGAAAAAAGCAATAATATTGTTTACAAAATATATTATCCTTGATTGCTTTCGTCCTAATTCAATTATTTGACCTGAGCCAACACTAATGGCAATTTTTTCTTTATCAATGCGTTTTACAAAAAAATAAACGATTTCTCTTAAAGAAATTATCTCAAATACTATTGTTATTAAAGTGAAAATGTTAATTCCGATTAAAATTCTATTGACTGTGATTAATGAAGAAGATTTAAGAGAGAAATTATTTATCAAAAAGATAAAAATGCTAGTAAATATTACAAATGAAAATTTTATTCCTGCTAATGTAATGATTTTAGAATGCCTATCAGCGATGGTCAATAAATAATATCCTAACCCAATTGAGAGTACGAGTATTCCTAACAAAATAGCAGCAGGAGAAAAGAAAAATAGTGCAAATACAATGAATGTGCCACTTATAAAATAAGGCAAATAGGGAAAAAATGGTGCTTTAAAAGGTCTATCCAATTCTTTTCTTTTTCTTCTTAATTTAACAGCAGCATAATTGACAAAGGCTAATCCAAAGAAGAATATAAAGGTGGTAGTTTCTGCGGCTAAACCAATTCCCGCAAAATATGTAAAAATTATAGCAATAATCGCTGTTAATATTAAGGCGAAAGAGGGCATTTGGGAGCTTTCTTTAACTCTTTTTATTTTTTCTGGAAAATATTTATCACGCGACAATGCTGCCAAGACATTCACTGCAGATCCTAAGCCAGCGTTAATTGCTATTAAGGTGGAAATTATTGCGGCAATAATCATCATATAAAAACCGAGATAACCTAATGGAGACAAAATGTTGAAAAGTACTTCAGATAGAAGAATGGGCGTTTCTATAACAGATTCGGCATTAGAACCCAGATTTAATAGGACACCAAATGTAACAGTTAGGTAAATAGAAAGTGAAACCAGAACTGAGATTATATTTGCTTTTGGGATGTTTTTAGATGGACTTTTTAATTCAGAGTTCAGGTAAGCCATGTTTGAAAGAATTGAAGTAAAAAATATGAATAAGAATGGAGTGGCATATAAAACATTTACAAAACTAAAAGAAGTAGATATAAAGCTTGGATCAAAATCAGGTTTGAAAGGTGCATAAATGAAACTGCAAATTATGAAAAATATAAAAAGTGCTAATAAAATAATTGTTAGGTGAATTAAAGTATTGATGGCGATTTTTTGCGTGCGGAAAATTACTAGTGTCGTGAAAAGAATGGCAAGTATTGCAATTAAAATGAGAAATGGTGATAAATCGATCATTTGAAATTCTTTTAACATTTCATTAATGACTAAAGCAAATGTTTGCGCAGAAAAAGAGCACGCAGCAATATTTGCTATCCATAAAAAGAAACCAATAATAAATGCTAAAAAACCCCCTAATCCTTCTTTACTAAAATTATAAGAACCTCCTTCAATAGGCAAGCTTGTAGAAAGTTCAGCATAATTTAAAGCTGTAAAGAAAATTAATATGCCCCCAATAATAAAACTTATAAGAATACCTGGACCAGCAATCCTTATTCCATTACCAAGTAGGATAAATACAGATCCACCAATTCCGCAACCAATTCCATAAATTACTACTTGATATAATTTTAATGCTCGTTTTGGAATGGTTTCAGCTTTTTTTTCACTCAAGTGTTAATCATCTAGTTATTGAATTCCATTATTAATCATGAAATAAAAAAGTATTTTATTTTAAGTTAATAATTAAGATTTTTCTAAATGAAATACTCCAGAAATAATTGAAAAGATTGCACTAACAATCAATAATATTCCAATTAGAAAAGAGTTTAAATCTCCAAAATTAACCATGTTAATCAAGAACCCAATTCCCAAAATTATGAAGAAAACACCCAACCCGATCAATATGCCCCCAAAAAATTTGGATACTCTATATATCGCAGATAATAGTTCTAACCTATGAATTCTGCTTTCCTTATCCCGTATTTCTTCCTCTTGAGTCTTCAATTCTAATTTTAATTTCTGTAACAAATCCTTTGCTTCAATTGTACTGCTTTCTATGGTTTCTTTCGCCTTAAGTAGTTTTTCATATTCTTCTTGTGCGGATTCGAGTTTTTCTGTAATGGCTTGTAATCTTTTTTCTCTTGCTTCATACTCATCTTTTACAACAGTAATATTCTCTTTTAAATCTTTTAATCTTTTATCATTTACATCAAATAATTCTTCCTGATTGGCTATTTGAGCTTTTAAAGACTCAAGATTAGCGTTAAGATCAAAAATTCTAGATTCTAAGTTAACAAGTTCCTGCTGTTTTTCATTTATTTGAAATTTATATTTTGCTAAAAGTTCTTCATAGGTTTCTCGTTGTTTCCGCATTTCAGGAAAGCCTTCTTTATATTCTTGAATTTGCTTTTCCAATAATTTTATGCGCTGCTCTTTTTTTTCAATTTGTTCTGTTAATAAATTTTTTTCTTCTTCTTTTGCTTCAATTTCTTTATTTGTATGTTCTAATTCGAATCTATTTTTGCCAATCGAAACCTTTAAAGTTTCATTTTCTGCTTTTAGGCTTTTTATTCTTTTTTCTAATGTTTCGGCTTCTTCTTTTCGCTTTTCTAATAATTCTTCTTTTTCTCGAATTTCTTGATTTAATTTAGTTATGGTGTTTCTTAATTCTTCTTGCTGAGCAACTTTTTCTTTTACTTGATCATTTAAAACTATTAAATCAACCTGTCTTGTTTCATATGTTTTTACAAGTTGTTCATTATTCTTCAATAATTCTTGATATTCTTGTTCTAAATTTGCTTTACTTTCTTTTATTATTGCGTACCTTTCTTCAAGATTATTTAATTCTTCATTCCTCCTATTATATCGTTCTTCTAACTCTTTAATCGTTTCTTCTAAGGCCGCTAAATATTCTTCTTTGTCATCAATTTTTTTTAACAATGCATCTAATTTTTCTTGAGCCTCCTTGATTTCTTCCGAAAGTTCCTCAATTTCTTTTTTTTCATCTAATTTTTTCTTTTTTTCCAATTCTTCCTCTTTTTTTGAATCAGAAATATCTTCTATGCTGTTCTCAAATGTCCTTAACTTTTTATCAATGATATCACGAGAGTTTTTTGCTTTTGATAAAAACTCCTTATCTACTCTATCGATATCTTTTTCTACCTTACTATTTGCCTTCTCTTGCTTTTCTCCTTCTAATTCAGTAGGCATCTAATCAACTTTTTTTGATTTGAGGATAATTTAATTTCTGATAAGTTAAGAAAAGAGTTTGACTTTTAAAATTTAATTTTCATTTAAATAGGAAAAATCCATTTGAATTTGATCAAATAAATATTTATATAAAAAGCTTTTCATTTCTGCCACTTAATACAACTCTTTATTTAATAGATCCATTGAACATATTTAAATTTATGATATTTATTTCTCCTTTTAGTAAAATTTAGATACACGAACCGAAAAATTAAAAAAAGGTTAATATCTTGAATAAAAAAAATAATGATATTAAAACCAGCTCCACGCTCTCTTCTTTCAAGTAATTATATCTTTTAAACATAACAAAAATTTCAATGTTTCTAAAGTAAAATTTAATTTATTTTAAGATGGTAAATTCAAATAAAAGCTTAAATATTCTTGGACCAAAAGTTACAAGCACGTAAAAATTCTCTCTACCACCTATTTCAAGTTTATTATTAATGATAGGTATCTGTAATTGTCTTGAACCAAAAGTAGTTGCTAATTCGTGATCTTGGTGATTAAAATCGGCCCTATTCTCTAAAGCTCTTACTGTATGTAAATATTCAGCATTATCTTTAGAAGAACGTTCAGCAAATAAATAATGAAGGTCTAAATAATTTCCATATTCATGTTCGTTGATAATAAGAGCCGTAGTCGTATGATAAGATCGAATAAACAACGAACCATATTTAATGTTTGAATATTCTTTTTTTACTTTAGTAAAGAGGTCGTTAATTAAATCTGTTAAAAAAATTAGTTGAGTAATGCTATAACTTCTTAACTTGACTTCATAAATCAATCTAATCTCATTTTGGGTTTCATTAGTTTCTTTTTTATTTAACTCTATTATTTTATTAAACAAATTTTCATTCATATTAAATAGGGGCAAGAATATTTTGTGATTGAGTCGATTAATATTTCTAAATCCCCATGTTTTTAGTGTAAGCTTTTGAGAAAAGGGAAGATCTTCTATAGCCTCAATAAAACCTCTTCTCACTTGAGGAGCTTCTAGAGTGGGAGTCGCACTTCCAATGCACATCCTATACCAAGAATTCTGAACAAAACCTTTCATATTAAATAGCTGTTTGAAAGAATCTTTAGGAGTCATGCCACCAAAAGAACGTGGATCTAATTCCAACCAAACATTATTATAAATTTTTAACAGGCGATAATATTGTAATAGATTCGCCTGGATGTCCAAACCACTGATGATAATAATTATATTTGGATGATTGGAGGCAAATCTTTCAATGACATCTACAGAACCATATTCTGGTGAAATATCTGGAAGGTATAAATTACTAACATCTATCTTAATGAAATATTCTTGTTCTTGGCAATACTCTAATAAATTAAGTAAATTTTTATTTTTACTGTCATTCAGATCTAATTTTAGATATTTTGGATAAATGACAATTCCTGCGATCTTTATATTTTTTTCCGCCTCCTTAATTTCAGAAATTAAATCAACTTCACCATCCTTATTAGGTAAATCAAAAGAGAGAATTCCAATGAGCAAATCCGGGACTTTTTTTACAGCGTTAATCACATCTTCGTTTGCAATTCCATATTCCCTTCCCAAATTCATTCCTTGAACCAAACCTAAGGAGATATCAGCACAAAATAGTTCAACGCGTAAATCTTCCGTGCTTATATTACGATGATACATCAATGGCTTATTTTCGACGTTATTTAGCTTTAACAAGTTATTGAGATGACTTGATCTTGATAAATCATTAAAAATTGGCCAAATAAGGGAATCAATATTGCCATAAATGAAAGGATTGGCAAATTTTTTACCAAAGATGCAACTGTAATCTGGGAGATAAAACCTTTCCATCATTATTCAACATAAATTTATATTTTAGATAATTAAGGCAAGCATGTATTAAAAATCATTTTATAAAATAGTTAAAAAATGTAATTTTAAATTCATCCCAACATTGATAATACTTCATTCAATGAAGTTTCTGGCATTGGACCAAAATGCTTTACCTTCAATGCTCCAGCAGCACAAGCAAATTTTAATGCTTTCTCATGTTTCCAATCGTTTAAAATACCAATGAGAAATGCGCCCCCAAATGTATCACCTGCTCCAGTTGGATCAATTTCATTTACTTTAAATGCTGGTACGGTTAAACCTTTTTTATTTTTTTGAGTATATAATGTTGCTCCCTTACTTCCTTTTTTTAAAACAACCATAGAGGGGCCTTCTTCCAATAGTTTAATGCAAGATTGTTCAAAATTTTTCAATCCAGTAAGCATGTTAGCTTCCTCTCCACTGGGCAATAAAATATCAGTTTTTTTTAGAACAGGCCTGCAAATTTTTAAAATAATATTTATATCTAGCATTTCTGACCTTAGATTTGGATCAAACGATATGATTGCTTCAGGATTCATTTTTTTTGTTATTTTGATGGCTTTATAACAAGCATCTCTCGATGATTTGCTTATTGAAAGAGCACTTCCCATTACATGTAAGGCTTTAACATTTGAGAAATATTCTTTTTTAACATCTTTCGGAGAAGTATCACCTGCAGCTCCAGCAGCAAAAATGAACTTCCGAGTGCCATCCGAATTATATTGATTGAAAGCAATCCCAGTGGTTTTATTTCTAGATATTCTTATTTGTGAAACATCCACCTTATCTCTCGTTAATTTTTTCAAAATGCTTTCTCCAAACTCATCATTTCCAACAACACCTATGAATCCCGTTTTTAAACCATAAAAATCTCCCAATCGTGCTGCAGAATCTATGAAAATTGCTGGAGCACCACTGGGATATGGACCTTTATAAGTAGCGCCAATTATTCCATGAGGGACATCCTTATCTGGTCTCATTATTTCTACTAATAATTCTCCTAAACTAATGATGTCTGGCAAATCATTTTCATCTTTTTTCATCATATTCACTTATTATAACAATAAGATTGTTTAATCTTTTTTTTAATTAAGATAAAAATGAGACAATATTAAACTATACGAAAAAAGATTTTTGTATAAAATACAATAATTGGGCCCATGATTAATAGGTATAAGGTTATTTGATTTTTGAAAAATTTTGAGATGAATAATACTAACTGCCTAATGTAAAGGCTTACGACTCCAACTAATATGATGAATATTATATAAGAGAAAATGCCACCTAATAACGGAAATGGTTGAAGTGGAACAAAAATCATAAAAATTAATAGAGAACTCGGACGTATCAATAATAGAATATATCTATGCTTTGATTTTAATTCTCTTAAATAAAGAAACTCCATATTTCCAGGACATAGTCCCATCAATATGTAGCTAATGATGGAAGAATTTAAAATTGGAATGATTGGCTTGAACATTAATCTTGAGTTTACTATATAGATTATCAAGAAAACCAATAATGGAATAAATATTATCACCAGTACGAATGGAAATAATCTGAAATCTTGTTTGAACCACTTTCTCCATTCTACCTTCCAATTAGAATGTAATTAACTTGGAAAAAAGAACCGTAAAAAACTTGTTATAAATGGGTAAACAATGAAATATCTAAGTAAAAAAGAATGAGCAGTAAACTTGTATATTATTCCAATAATGAACACAAAAACGATGTATACAACACTTCTATATATTACAATTTTTTTATATAATCGATCTAATCCTTGCTCATCAACATGAGCCTTTTCTAGTTAAAAAGCTTTCCATTTAAGAATTACTTTTAAATTTAATGGAAAAGGGCTTAAACTTAAAAATAATAAGATTGAAGATGAGGTTATAAATATTTCTGAAAGAAAATTATCTGGATATTCGAAAGAATATAGATTTATATTACTAACTTCTAAAGATAAATTAGCCATATGATTGATTTATTGATGTAAAAATATTTGAACCAAGCTATTGACAATATGAACGAAGTCAAGTCTTCTTCATTTGCAAAATGATCCAAGCTTGGTCTCAAAATTAGCTGGATGTCTTCTCTACTAGTCCCATTTAACAAATTATAAAAATCAACCGTGATTTTGAGTATTGGATTCATTATCTTAACGATCATTATAATTCTTTATTTTAACTCGATTTTTAATTTCATTTAAATAAATTTGTAATTAAGCCCTCCTATTAATTTAAAAGAGTATTTTATCATATAGAAGAAAGTTAGATATGTCTAAATTAATTAATTATGATTCTTTTTAAAGAATGTTAAACTTTTTTATTAATTCATACGAATAACATATTAAAAGATATCAATTTGAAATTTAAATAAATAAAACAAGAGTGTGAAAAATTGGTTATAGAAACTTCAATAACTAAAATGTTTGGGATTAAATATCCCATTATTGCAGCGCCAATGGGACCATTTTATACAACTGAATTGACTATCGCCGTATCTGAAGCGGGAGGTTTGGGCGTACTTAGCCATACGAATTTATTTGGAAAAAGTAGCTTAGAAGAAATGAAAAAAAACATGTTACACGTTGTAGAACATACAGATAAACCATTTGGTTTTAACATAAGGACTTCCCGGCTCCAAATAGATGCACCATCTCTATGTAGGGCGATCCCTAGATTTATTAGAAATAATCCAAAATTGCGCGAACAATGCATTTATGCTTTGACTAGTGCAGGAACTCCGAAGATGATTCATAATAATGCATTTCAAAAGTTGAAGGATAGCGGTTCTAACATTAAACACTTTCATGTGGCTCCTGCATTATGGCTTGCAGATAAATGTGTAAGTGCAGGTGTTGACGGCATGGTTGTGACTGGTTGGGAAGGGGGCGGTCATCAATCTTATGAGAGGATTAGTACATTAGTATTATTACAACAAGTTGCTCGGAAATATCCTGATATGCCTCTCATTGCATGTGGAGGATTTGCCACTGGTGAAGGTTTAGCAGCCGCATTAGCTGCAGGAGCAGGAGCAGTAGCAATGGGCTCACGTTTTATTGCCTCGAAAGAAAGTGAATTTCATGAAAAATATAAAAATATAATTCCTTCAGCTAAAGCAAGTGATACATTATATTGCTTGGGTGTTCTTGGTCCAATTAGACTTTGGAAGAATGAGTATGCATTATCTCATAAACCAGTTCATAGCAAGGAGGAAAAATTAGCTTTAGAAAAAGAATTAACTCCTGAGAAGGCTCTCGAAGATAATAAACATTATGAGATGGTGTATAAGGGAAATATTGAACAAGGAGCGGTTCTATTGGGGCAATCAATTGGTCTCATAGACTCAATAGATAATGTTAAAGATATAATTGAAACCATAATAAAAGATGCCGAAAAAAGAATAAGAAATGTAGCGCAATTATTAAAAAGCTAAAAAAACATTCTTAATAATTAAGCTTTTATCAATTTTTTTTAATAACTAATAAATAAAGGTTAATAAAATGAAATCTAAAAAAAAGATCGATTTAATAGCAGAGATTTTAGACAGATATGATGAACACGTGTGTTTTTATTGTGGCAGTACTCTTAATGGATTTTTAGAAGAGGATGACTTTGATCCTGGATACTCTGATGATTGGTGCCCTAATTGTTGCAAGAATATCGATCCTGATGATGATTGGGAAGAAGCTTGTTTATTAGCAATTGATAAAGTTATTCATGATAAACCATTCAAACCTTAATTACTAAGTTTAGGATAAGGTGATTATAATGGTTGAAGATAGAATTGAAATTAATCCTTATGATTATATGGATCATTTTATGGATGAAGCTGCTCTATTAGTCTCAATGGATAAGCAAGGAAAACCTAATGTCATGGCTTTACTATGGAAAACAATAGGTGAATTGTGGATGATTCCAGTAATTACAATCGCAGTAGCGCCATCTAGATACACATTTAATCTATTAACAGAAGGTATTCCGGAATTCACGGTTAACATACCTTCAAAAAAAATCTCTCATGCAATAAACATTACCGGGTCTGTTTCTGGAAGAAATACAGATAAATTTGCCAAGGCAGGCTTGGAGATAATAAAAGGAGAACGAACAAAAGTTCCCACGATCAAGGATTCCATTCTTAGTTATGAATGCAAAATCATTCATTCTTGCAAATCTGGTAAAATGGCCAGCCATCACTTGTTTTTTGGAGAGATTGTCAGTGCCTTTGCCTCTAAAGAAATAATAAAATAAATTTTTATAATCATTCTCTTTTTCTAAAAGTCAATTATTTTAATGATACTAATTTTTAATATTTATTAAAAATCATTATTAATGTAAGAAACAGTTGTCTTATTAAAAATGACGCAAAATAATGATGAAATTGTAAAAGAAGTTAATTTATTTGATGATAACGGAAATTTAAATGTACATGGATGGGCAAGAAAGCCAATAATTAATTATAATAAAGAGAAGATTAGATCAAGCTGGTTTAGAACTAAGGAATGGGATAATTATGTTATAAATCATGAGGATTATAATTTCAGCGTTACTATTGCAGATGTGGGTTATTTAGGATTAATTTCCATAGAATTAATGGATTATAAGGAACAAAAAGTATATTCTGGGGGACATCAAAAATTCTTTACAAAAGGGAGTTGGAATTTGCCAAGAAGTTCAACTAAGGGAGATATCGAGTTCCACACGGAAGATTTTGATCTTAAAATTTTACGTCTTCCTGATAAACGAATTATCTCAGTAGATTATCCCAATTTCAATGATCAGGGATTAAAAGCAGATATTACTTTATATCAGGACCCAAATAAAGACTCTATAGTGAAAGTGAATAAATATAAGAAAAAAAAACTATTCTATTATTCTGATAAAGTTATAGGGATGCCGGCGTCCGGAGAAGTAAAATTTGGTAATAAAAAATATACGTTTAATGAAGAAAATTCCTACGCAAGGCTAGATTGGGGTAGAGGCGTGTGGCCATATAAGATAAACTGGTATTGGGGCGCAGCAGCAGGAAAAACAGATGATGGCCACGAAATATGGTTTAGTCACGGGTATTCTTATGACGATCCAGGATTTCATGATAAAAATATGGTTGGATATGACCAAATTGGGCATAAATTTGGGCCCATAAAGTTTGAAGTCCCTGAAAATCCAAAAGATACTTGGAAATTTATAAGTGAAGATGGTAAATTTGATTTAGAAATGAAACCAATCTTTTTCCATCCTTCTAAGATGGATTTTGTTATTTTTAAATCTAGTTCTATTCTTGTTTTCGGAAAATATTCTGGAAAAATAATTTTAGATGATGATACAGAGATTAAAGTTAATGATTTTATAGGGCATGCCGAATCTATTAAGTGGAAATGGTAATCATTTAATATTTTTTTAATTTTAATTTTTAAAATTTAGATAATTTAATGGTACTCATTTTAATACCAATGGATCTTATTTATTTTTGAAATATTAATATTAATTAAAGATAATTCCTTAAAACCATAATAACGATTTAATGGAGGCTTGTTCAAATTAAAAAAGAACTTGAATTAACCTGTTTATCTTGTAATAAGGACTTTTTATTTAAAGAAATAGAATATAAATGTCCTGATTGTAATGGTTTGCTGTGGGTTAAATCAAAATTAAATAATTTAGATCGTAAATTAAAAAACGTAAAAAAAGTAGAAAGATTTTGGGACTTAGACTTTGTATTACCCGAAATAGAAAAAGATTTCATAGTTTCATTGAAAGAAGGAGGGACTCCTTGTTTACACTCTCAAAAAATTGGAGAATCTATTGGAATTGATAATTTAATATTTAAAGATGAGACTAAGAATCCTACTAATTCCTTTAAAGATAGGGTTGCAACCTTACTAATTTCACATGCTAGAAGTTGGGGCTTTGATAAAGTAATATGTGTTTCAAATGGAAATCAAGGCGCTTCGATTGCAGCTTATACTTCTATTGAAGGAATGAACTGCATAAATATTTTCCCAAACTCCATAGACATAGGAAAGAAAGCTCAGATGATTGCTTATAATTCAGAAACAATCGAAAAAGGAAACACTATTGATGATATTCTCATATTATCGCTTGATGATAAATATAAAGATTACTATCAGTGTACTCCAGAATTTAATCCTTTAACAATTGAAGCTCAGAAAACCATATCTTATGAAATATTCCTCCAAATTGGTCAAATAGATTGGATTGTCATTCCGATGGGGAGCGGAGAATTATTGGTCAGTATTTGGAAGGGTTTCAAAGAATTGAGAGAAGCAGGGATTATTGATGAAATACCCAAGTTAATTGGAGTTCAGTCACAATCTCTGGCACCAATAGCTTTAGAATACCTTCAAGAAACTTCTTACGCTGAATTAGATACTATAGTTAAAGAATCTCTAGCTTCAGGAATATTGGTCAAAGACCCGATATATAAAGATTTAGCCATTAAATCAATTAAAGAATCGAATGGTACGGTTGTCATAGTACCAGAAAATAATATTCTAATAGCCTTGGAAGATTTAATTGAAAAGGAGGGAATATTCGCTGAGCCAACATCTGCACTTACTTTAGCTGCCATATATATCTTGAGCGAAAAAGATACATTTGATGAGAAAGAAAAAATAACATGCTTAATTACGGGAAGTGGTTTGAAAGCCCCATATGTCTTAGAAGCACTATCTTCTCGTACTAAAACAATGAAAATGGGAGGTATTTTAAGTACAAAATTAAAAATCTTATCTCAAATTTCTTTATCGGGCTCAAAAGGTACGTATGGAAAGAAAATTAGAGATGCAATAGATTCTGTTAGTTTGCCAGCTATATATCAACATTTAAAAGACTTGGAAGCAAAAGAATTGATTATTCGGAAAAAAAAAGGAAAAAATGTGTTATATTTCTTAACAGAAAAAGGAAAAAAGGTATTAGATGCATTAGACATTCTTATAACTCTTCTCTAATACCTTTTCATCATTATTTTAATCTTTATTTAGCCGATTTTAAATCCACGATAAATATTTTTTCAATAGCATCAGGAAATGCTTTCATTATCTGCTTTCTCAAAAAGAGAACGGTGACTATTGAGGCAATTGCGCCAAATAAAAATTGAAATAGATTGCCTGGAATCTCTGCCAAGGCTGAAGGAATTCCTAAATTAAAAATAAATGCCTCTGTAATAAAATAACCTAACACCATTATTGGCCCCCCAATAAATGGAGCTAAGACATCTCGGAAATATTCTTTATCTGATATTTTCCTAGGGTCAGAAATTAACCCTACAATAAATCCTTCCAAACCTTTAATTATTAAAGTAGCAGGAGCATAAATTGTATACCCCGTAAATAAATCCGCTAGAGCAGAACCAATTCCACCAGATATAGCGCCAACAATAGGTCCAAAAATCATTGCGCTGATCATGACGCCGAAATCTCCAATATTTATGTATCCTCCAGTAGAAGGTACAGGTACCGTGACTAACATCGTTAAAATACATATTATTCCAGCAAAAATACTAATCAATGATATTGGAAAAGGTTTTGTCGGCAATAGATAACCTTTAAAATTCTTTTCTTTTTGTTTAATTTCTTCATTCATGTCATATCTAAAATTCTTTAAATTCAATTTTTATATATAACTTTCAACTTATATATAAGTTGAAACTTATATAAATGTTATCATATTTTTTTTGGATTATCTAACAATATAATTGGATATTAAACATCTTTGTTAAAGAATCAATTTAAGTTTTTTCTTAATTTTCAAGTCAAATCTTTTTTATTATGATTTAATTTCTTTTTATAAAAATGATAAATATGGCAAATTTAATTCAGAATTTAAAATAGTTTGATCTGAAATAACTTTTTTTATGTTTCTTAACTGATATAAATTATGTATTTAATAATAGACAATTTAACATCTACAGGGAGTTCAATTATTAGACCAGCACCGTTATTATTACCGAAACCACGAATAATAAAGTCATTAAGTGCATCTAATTTAGAATTAACTAATGAATCTGTAATTTATTCGGATATAAATGCTGAACATTCTCATATTATTGAAGACTTAAACGAAAAGTTAATGGAATTAGGAATCATTCAAAATCTTTCCACAAAATTTCTAGATACAGAAAATTTAATGAATAAATTCGAGTTACAAAGAGATTTATTAGATTTTTTTATTAAAGACATCGATAAAAATAAATTAAGATCAAACAATCTTTATTTAGAACAAGGTTATGCAATGATCATTAAAGACAATCGCATTATCATCCATGCCCCTAGTGAACAAGGACTTTTTTATGGAGTTCAGACATTAATTCAATTTTTAAATCAACCGGATCATGTTTTGATATTTAACCCCTATGCAATTTTAGATTATCCCCTTTTAAGAATGAGGGGCGTTTCAGATGATATATCCCGTGGACAGGCTGCTACTGTTCAAAATCTTAAAAAATTCATAAAAACTTTGGCTCATTTTAAGATAAATCATTATTATCTTGTATACATGCAAGACATGTATCGATATGATGCATTTCCTAATATTGGAAAAAATCGAGGGGCGTATTCGAAGAAAGAAATCTTAGAATTGAATGAATTTGCTAAAAAATATTTTGTAGAACTCGTTCCTATCTTTCAAATTATTGGGCATTGGGAGAACATATTATTTTATGAAGAATTTTGGGAATTTGGAGAATTTCCAGCATCAAATAGTCTAAATTTAGCTAACGATAAAATCTATCCACTCTTAAAGACGATGATTAAAGAATTGAGCGAATCATTCACTTCAAGTTATTTCCATATGGGAGCTGATGAAAGTTGGGATGTAGGAAGGGGTGCCTCAAGAAAATACATTAATGAATTAGGGATATCAAAGGCATACTTAAAGCATTATCGCAAGGTTTATGAGATGATTAAAAGTTTTGGATACAAGAACATTATAATATATCATGATATATTATATAAACATGAAGATGTATTGAAAGGGTTGCCAAAAGATATGATAATAATGTATTGGAAATATGATGTCAAAGAAGATCATCCTATCATTGATAAATTAAAGGAATTTGATCTCCCAATCATAGTAAGTCCCTCCATTTGGGATTATAACAGAATTTTTCCTTCTTTAACAAAATTTGAGAAAAATATTTCATTTTTAATCAAATATGGTTATTCTAAAGGTATTGAAGGTGAAATCACTTCAAGTTGGGGAGATTATAAAAATAAAGAAATTAGGGAGAATAGATTTTACGGATTCATTTTCTCTGCAGAGAGAGGATGGAATCCTGAAGGACAAACTTCAAATAGTGCACTCTGGATTGCCATGTGCCTGCATTTTTTTGGGATTGTAAATTTTCGGCTCTTAAAAATTTTTTCCGTGTTTAGAAAGATCCAAAATAAGAATTTACTTAAAACAAAAGAAACATTTTATTATAACCATTTTTTCAGTCATCCATATAATAAACATACTAAAATGTATCGAAAAAACATAAAAACAACGAGATATCAAGATGTAATCAAAATGTTAAATGAGGTTATTGAAGAATGTGAGAAATTAGAAAAAGAAGTTCCTAAAAATAAGATTAACATTAAAAATTTAGCATTCGTGGCAAAACACATGAGATTTTATTGCAAAAAAAGGATAAATTCTAAAAAGTTAGCATTATTTAATCCTCAATCTGTAAGTGACGATTTTAAAGCTCTCATCATTAATGAAATTTCAGATTTAAAGAAAGAATTGAATGAATTGCTGAACGAATATGAGTATTTATGGCATCAATGTGCGAAAAAAGAAGATTTTAGTTCGATAAAACAAAGATATTTGTGGTTGATGAAATTCTATGAAGACAAAATTAAACAAATAGAAAAAAATCTTTCTTGGCAAGATCCAAACATCCCAAGCGAAACAATTTATCTTGATTCTAAAAAAGTCCATGAAATTCACAAAACCTATTTTAAAAAGTCATTTAAAATAGAGGAAGAATTTGAATCCGGACACATCCAAGTCATTGGAGGAACTTTCACTAAAATCAAAATTAATGGTGTATTTATCGGTAATGTAATTTCTAGATTCTCATTAAATTATGTCACTTTGCAAAACATGGTGAAAATATTTGATATCTCTAAATTCTTGAAGGTTGGCGAAAATTCAATTCTTGTAGAAAATATAGATTATATTGGGGGCATAGGTCCAATAAATATTTATGGAGAAATAAAATTAAAATCTGGAAAGATCATTCAAATTAAAACGGATAAAACATGGCTTGCTACTCGCAACTTAAATGAAGAATTCACACAAGTTAAAAGTCTTGGTAAACCTCCTCGAGCTCATGGAGGGTTAAATTATCCTGATTTTGAAAAAGGCATTAAATCAAAAGAAAATGATATCACGGGAGCATTCAACACTTTAATAAGTAGATTCCCTAAAAAGTTATTCTGGCTTTTCAAAATTATAATGAAGTTGATGAATAGATACGATATCATAGAATAATATGATAAAAAATAAAAAGAGAATTTTTTAATGATTGTAAGGATTTAGCATTGAGAAATTCTAAAAGTTGGAATATATCATGAACTTATTAGCAGAACCTAAAGAATAAATCTCAAACTTGCTCCCTTTTTTTGTTTGGCACATTAATTGAATCATTGGGAAAAGGTAAATCGGTGTGATAATTTGCGCACTTTTATTCCCTTTATACTTTTTATAATCACTTTTTGCTGCTGAAATCGTCTTTTTGATGTTCTTATTCCAATAGCCTAAAGAAGTTTCTGCTTTATCCTCTAATTCTTTGAAATCTGAAAACTTAATACCTTCAACATCCTCCAACATTTTATGTAGATCTTCACCAATTTCTTTTTCATATTTAGTTTGTGTGCTACAATGAATGACAGGAAGCCCTACGATAACTGTTTTAAAAGGAACGGGTAAGATTTCGTATTTGTATAAGTTCTTATAACCTTCGCATTCTTTTGCATTGTTCTTTTTTAGTTCCTGTTCCATAACAAGAATTACATGAATATGTAAATGTCTTTTTTTCTTTCTTTCTTTCTTGACCACTTAATACAAATACAGTTTCGTTGATTTTACCAGTTCCATTACACTTGCTACACTTGCTTTCAATATACCCCTTACCATTACACTTCTTGCAAGGTATTGGCTTTATCGTATCATACCACGGTACTGATTCTGGACCTTTCCATTCACTTTTATCGATTGAATTTGAGCCCTTAAAAGAATAAAATTCTTCTTTTGGAATTTTTGGTGGTAAAACTGTTTTTTCTTCTTTTTTATCGGAAACCGCTCCTAAATCTTGCTTTATTGCAAAATAAATAGCTGCTTCTTTTAAAGTATCCTTAACATATTCAGCAGCACTAATAGCATCTAATGAAAAAACTGCTCCTTTAGTCCCAAACTGCTTTTCCATCTTTTTACGATCTTTTCTATATGCCGTTTGCTTCCATTTTTCAAAAATCTCATCTAGATTAGGTGTTTTAATTCTTGTTTCAGGCAAAAAATATCCCCCTCTTAAACTTAAAAAATTACTTTAATTTTTTCAAATTATAAAAATATAAAATATAATAATTTATTATTTTTTATAACTAAAATTAAATCTGTTTGAATTATTAAAAAGATTGTTTTTGGTGATATCTTAAAAAAATGTCTGCTGAGGAACGCCAAGCAGTAGAATATTTTTTACAATGGATTCGAGAAGGCGGATTAGCTGGTTGGATAGAACATTTTTTAAGCCAAGAAAATGAGACCAAATTAAGACAAATTAAAGAAGTTTATGACAAGATAAAGCGAATTTTTGGATTCTGATTATTTAACAGAAGAAGCCTTCAAGGATTCTCTCAAAGAATTTTTTAATACTTAAATTTCTTGAATTTTAAAGACTTTGGATTCAAAATAGTAAAATTGATTTATTTTGAGTCATTATAATTAATAACCTTAAGAGAAACACGTGATTTTATATTTGAGCACCATATCAAGAGATTTTTTCATAGTTTTTGATAAAGAATTACAAAAAAAATCAGAATTGCTTTTTAATGTAAATTTCTTTTACCTTAAATCATATAATGAAAAAAAGAAAGTAATCTCTTACATAAATGAGCCCTTTTTTCGAGGACAAGTTGAGTTTGGACTTGACTTCAAAGAAAAATTAAGACCATTACGATTTTGGAAAATTACTAAAGAAGAGAAGACAACACCAATAGATCCAAGGCTTTTTAAAAAGTTCTTAATAGACGCAAAGAATAAGTTTGTTGCATTTTCAAATCAAACTAGCTTGAAAAAATTTGATGCTATAATTAAAATGTTGAATAACTTGCAATTTGAAAAATCTAAAATCATCCAATTGACTTTTTGTAAAAAATGCCTTCAAGAAAAAAAATTTAACATTTTAAACCCTCCTTTTCAAATAAAATCTTTTAAAAATGTCATTTTATGCCCAGATTGTGCATTAGAGACGGTAATCAATAATGCAATTCGAAATGGTGTAATAAAAGATACGAGCATTAATCCTAAATTAAAAGAATTTTTCAGGCATTTAGTCCTGAAATTTAAAGATATTACAAAGGTCTTGAGTATTTTTAAAGTCGAGTTTGATCCTTCCAAGTTTAGAGAGGCTACTCTTTATGATGTTGAGAAAAATCCACCAATAAGTAGTAAATATTATAATATAAAAATTGACAATATTAACATACCAAAAGAGTTAAAATCAATCTTAAAAAAGAGTAAAATTAACATTTTATTGCCCATACAAGCCATCTCAATTGAAAAAGG
>CAZIEC010000031.1:17704-19895 GCA_964538145.1 uncultured archaeon | reverse complement strand
ATTATTTCACCTCATATTTTTTTAAAAGCTCTGGAGGCGTCAAGGGGGATAATATTCGAAGTTTTTTAACAATTCCGGGTAAAACCTCAATTAATCTCTCAATATCTTTTTCCTTTGTAAATCTACCCATTGAAATTAAAAGGGAACCGTGTGCTTCTTGATGCAAGAGACCCATTGCTATTAAAGTGTGAGATGGTTCTAAAGTTTTAGAAGAGCAAGCAGATCCTGTTGCTGCGGCTATGCCATAATCTTTTAAGGATAAAATTAGAGATTCACCTTCTATAAAATCAAATCTAAAATGAGCATTATGAGGTAATCTCTTCTCAGGATGGCCATTAAGATAAGAGTTAGGAATTAATTCTAAGATTTTATCAATGAGTTTATCTCTAAACTTTTTTAAACGATTAGATTCTTCTTTAATTTCTTTTTTCATCAATTCAGCTGCCGCTGCAAAACCTACTATTCCTGGCATGTTTTCTGACCCGGATCTTAATCCCCTCTCTTGTCCACCTCCAATAATAATAGGCTTAACTCTAACTCCTTTTTTGATATATAAAGCCCCGATTCCACGAGGCCCATAAATATCGTTTGAAGATAACGACACTAAGTCAAAAGGTATATCTTGTACATTTATAGGAATACTACTCTCACTTGGAATTACATCTGAATGAAGCAAAATACCAGATTTTTGGGCAATTTCACTTATTTCTTCCATAGGTTGAATGGAGCCCACTTCATTGCTTGCCGTCGATATTGAAATCAATATAGTTTCGTCATTAATTAGTTTTTTTAGTTTATCCACTCTAACAATTCCATATTGATCAACTTGAACTCTACTTACTTTAAATCCTTGCCTTTCCAAATATTTGGCAATATTTAATATCGAAATATGTTCTATTTCGGAAATGATAATATGATTTCCCTTCTTTTTATAAAAATTTGCAGCCCCAATTAATGCAAGATTATTTGATTCGGTTGCTCCAGACGTGAAAATTATATCTGCTGGATTAGGGGCATTAATAAAATTAGCTACCTTTTCTCTCGATTTTTCAAGAGCTTCAGTGGCAATATCTCCATCTCCATGAAGAGAAGCCGGGTTGGCGAACTTATCATTAAAATAAGGTAACATTTCTTTTAATACTCTTTCATCTACTGGTTTTGCAGCTTGATAATCAAGATATATTCCCATTTTTAAACGCCTTAATTATTAAAATTAAAATTATTATTTTTTCTTAAAACCACATGGTACCATCTGATTCTAAAACCAGATCATTTAAAGTGGCAGCACCTACTATTTTCACTCCAGATATTAATTCAACTTTTTCCCAACCTAGCATTCTTTTAGAAGCTTCACATACCAATATTTCAATGCCCATCTGCATGGTTTTATCAATCATTTCTTTTACTGATGGAAAATCACCCATTTTAATATTTTCAGCAACACCTGGTTTTAATATCTTAAGACCAATACCTAAATAATAAACGGTTGCTTCAATATCCATGGCTTTTGCGGTTTGTGCCAAAACTAAAGGAGAATATTGCCGTTCAGGGGCATCTGTAGTTTGAACATATAAGATTTTCTTTTTTTCCAAATTTCATGCACCTCTCATGCTTTTTTCTTAAAATAAAAAACTAAGTCATCTCCATCTTTATAAAATTCTACTAATTCAACATTTGTTCTTTTTGCCCATCTTTTTAAATCTTCTTCTGCAGCGGGATCATCAGCAATTACTTTAAAGCATTTCCCAGGTTCAATTTCCTCGGAGAAATTTCTCACTTCAAATAACGGTTCCGGGCAGTATAAACCTCTCGTATCCAGTTCCTCCTCATATGGTATCTTTTTATCGGTTCTATCTTTCATTGTCAACCTTCCCTAATTAATTGTTCATCATTGATATTTTAACTTAGTCTTTATATTATAATTATATCTTCAAGAATTAAACCTTCGTTTTATAATTTAAATAAAGTTTTAAACGCTAGAAAAAAAACCAATAATTTTTTTTTATTTTAGTGTTATAAATTATAAATTAATAATAAATAATAAAAATAAATTGAGGAAAAATAATATTTATTCAATAACAAGTAAAATTTAAGATATACCTGCTAATTTTTTGATATGTTTTACGCCCTCGACGGCATCTTCAGCAAAATCATCTGCACCAAGTTTTTTTGCCAATTCCATATTTAAAGG
>CAZIEC010000031.1:9666-17604 GCA_964538145.1 uncultured archaeon | reverse complement strand
AACGCTTCTTTCATTGTTTCTCCAGCTAAAACTAATTCTGTTAAATAATATTCTTTTTCTTCGTATCTACGACCAACCTCATCCATTCCTTTAGTTAAAGCATTTAATATATCATAAGGGTTTTTACCTTCATCTAAAGCTTCCTTCACAGCATCTGCAATATCATCCACTTCTAATTCAATAATTAATTCTGTTAATTTTTCTAAATCCATAGTTTATATCATTGTATTTTTTGTTTTAATAATACTATGACTTTTATAATTATAAATCTTCTCTAATGTTTAAAATATTCTTTTAAATGAAATTGTATTTAGTTTTGATTTTAAATTAAAGAGAAGAAAAAGAGAGAGGGAAGCGAGAAAATTAAAAATCTTAATAACAGATTTAAGATTTTTGAAAAATTTAGCTACCTTTGCTTTAGGAAATTAGGGGATATATAATTATGAATTTTCACGACTTCCCTCTAATATAAAGAAATAATATTATTATATATAAACCTTTTTCTTGAAATAAAGTTATTTTAAATATTATTTAATTAAACAACATTTTAAGTAAAAAAATTTAAATTAAAGATTATTAAAATAACGAGAATAAGTTTTAATAATAATAAAGATATTAACAGAGAAAATGAACATTGATAAAAAAAGATTTTTAAAATCAAATGAAACAGACGAAAATGATTTGATTGAGATTAAAAGTAACGATCTATCAATTCTAGCTAAAAATTTAGCTAAGAATTATATTATTGGAGATTTTATAATAAAAGCAGTAGATAATGTTAATTTAAAGGTGAAATCTGGGGAATTCTTGGTCATTAAAGGACATTCCGGGATGGGCAAGACTACTCTTTTAAATTTACTTAGCGGAATTGACAGCCCTGATGAAGGTATAATATATGTGAATAATATTCAAATAACTTCTCTAAAAGAAGAATCATTGACAACGTTCAGATTAATGAATTCTGGTTTTATCTTCCAAAGTTATAATTTGATTAGTACTTTGACAGCTGAAGAGAATATAATGTTTCCAATGAGTTTAGCCGGAATGACATTACAAGAACAGCGAATAAAAGCCGTAAAATTATTAAAAAAGGTGGGTTTATCTGAAAGAAGAGAACACTTGCCGTTTCAGTTATCATCGGGTGAACAACAAAGAGTTGCATTGGCTAGAGCATTGGCAAATGATCCCCCCATAATTTTTGCTGATGAACCTACTGCTAATTTAGATAGAAACACCACATTACTAATCAAGGATATTTTTGAAGACTTAAAAAAAGAAAAAAAAACTATTGTAATGGTAACACACGATAATGATCTAATGGAATTGGCTGATAGAATTGTTGTATTCGATAAAGGAAAGATTTCAGAAGAGATTTTATGTAAAAAGGAGTAATTCATATCGGAGATAAAAAAATGTCTTTGGATTTTGCGATTAAGGATTTTTATAGGAAAAAAGAAATCTCATTTCCTTTTCTTTTTATAGTTACTTTAGCAGTTTGTTTATTTCAATTTTTAGTTTATTTTGGAAACTTTCTGAGCTTGAATGAGTTATCAAATTTTACTCATCAAAATCCATTTTTTTTAACTGGTGGAATTTTTAAGGTTTTTTCAAATTTCTTATTATTAATCATAATTTTATCCATGGTTTTATCATTCTTGATAATAATAGTAAGTAGTATTACGATTATTTTGATGAAAAGAAAGGATATTGGAATAATAAAAGCGTTAGGGGCAAGTTCAAGGCAATTATATCATTTTTATTTAACTGAAATATATGTTATTTTAATTATTGGTTTTTTTATAGGATTGATAATAGGTACAATATTTTACATTTTATTTATTGGCTATTTTTCATGGATTATTGGAATTAACTTTTATTTCCAAATAGACCTACTTTTCATGCCAATATTATTTATTAGCTGTTTAATTGGAATCTATCTTTTTCCAGGACATTTTTTACGAAAAATGACACTACAAAAATCCATTAGGATTTTTCAAAAGGACATTCCTTATAATATTAATGCCTCTAAAAAAGAAAGTTTTATTTTAAAATATTTATCAAGAATCGGGAGTAGTTTTAAAATTTCGATAAGAAATGTTATCAGAAAAAGAGCAGAATTTAAAAGGTATTTATTTCTTTTTTCAATTACTTATTTGCTTATCTTTACAGTAATATTAGGTACTTTTGTATTACATTCTTCCTCAAAAACCTGGATAAGAAAATCTCAAGGAGAAAATATTTTTGTTATCGGGCATGAGGATGTGATAAATAATTATACTAAAATGTATGAAATGTTTCATGATCCTTTTTCTTTTGTAGATAGTAATCAGATTAACTTTTTATCTACGAAATACTTATTTGATGGCTCAATTTTTAACAATTTAAGTAATAATGAAATTCTAAAGTTTGATAATAGACTTGTAAGCTTTTTTAATGTAACAGAACTTCCCGGATATCATTATTTTGAAGACGGAGGTTATCAAGTAATTGGAGAAAATAGAAAAGGGGTAATCCCAATTATAGGAATTAATAAAAGTACGATTATGCAAAATTTTGAGATTGAAGGAACTTTTTTTTTAGAAAATAATTCAAACCTATACATGGTTATTGGAGATGGTCTTGCTTATAATTTATTTGATTCTGCCTTGGAGGAAAGTCTTAGAATAGAAGAGATTAACCATAAGTTTTATATATCTGGTGTCGTCGTGGATAGTTTTTATGCTGGCCACGTGGGTTATGTTGATATCTCCATATTAAGAAAAGACCTCGGACTTAATTCAAGTACAATTAACCTTCTACTTGTAAAAATTAAACCCGGTTTTACAAATGATATAATTGCTAACTTAACTTTATTTATAAGAGAAAAATTAGGTATACAATTTAAAATTCAGGATTTAACTCCAATTTATTTAAAGAATGAAAAATTCGTGGATTCATTAACAATAATTCCAATATTTTTAACAAGTCTAATTGGATTAATTTTACTTACATGTCTTTATAATTATCAAAAGTGTGGATTATTAGATAAGATTAAAGATTTCAGCATAATGAAATCGATTGGCTCAAAAAATAAAAAGATTTTAAAAATTTTATTCTTGGAGCTTCTTTTTATCTCTATTCCATCATTATTAATAAGTTTTTCATTAGGATTAATAATAAATTCATTATTTCTATTTGAAAGAGTTTCCTTGCCAGATATCATTATTCCATTCTCAATTTTTGGGATATTATTTAATATTTGTTTGTTATTAAATTACTTGAGCATTCTCCCCCTCTTAAAAAAAATTAAAAAATATGATATTAGGCTTTATGAAAATTATTAATAAAAAAAAAGAAAAAATTATATACATTATTTTTTGTCAATATTATAGAATTGTTTAAAAAAAACTTAACAAAAGAGTGAAATCAATGAGTATTAATTCGGACATTGATAATGTGGAAGAGCTTAAAGAACAGATTAATAAATTAAAGCAAGAAGTGGAAAAAAAAGATAGTGAAATAATGAATTACTTAGATAAAATAGAATATCTTGAAGATGAGATAATGGAATTAAGAAGTCTATTACCAGATGAAACTTCAAAGAAAAAAAGTAAAAAAGTTGTTGAATCTAAGTTAAGGTTAGAATTAGAAGCAAAAGATAGAGAAATTCGAGAATTAAAGGATAGAATGGGTTATTTAAGAAAAGAAAAAATAGAATTACAAAAAGAACTTGAAAAGTTAAAAAAAGGTTCGTCATCAAGAGTCATTCGAGTTGAAGATCTGAGGAAACAGCCTCCGCTTCATATTTTAGTAAAAGAATTACAAGATAAAATTAACAAGCAAGAATCCTTATTGAGAAAATTGGAAAATAATAAATTAGAAATTGAAGAAAATTATAAAAAAATTTTAGAGAAAAAAGAAGAAGAGATAAAGGATTTAAAAGATAAATTAGAGAATGTCAAAGAAACAAGCAAAAGTGAGCCTGGAGAATTTGATTCGGGATTACCAACTTCCAATTTATTAGAAGAATTGCAAAAGAAGTTAAACAAATTGAAAAGACAAAATGAAACTTTAACTAAAAGAATTAATGAATTAGAAAAACATAAAATTGAAAATGTAGATGAGTTACAGGAAGAAAATGAATCTTTAAAGTCAAGGATAAAATTCTTAGAGGAAGAGTTAGAAAAGAAAAGTAAAGAAATAAGCACCTTACAAACTTCATCAAATTCTTCCACGATGTCCGAAGTTATCGAAGAATTAAAGAGTAAATTAAACAAGTCAAAAGCTCAAATTCAATTTTTACAAGAACAATTACAAAAGGAACGACAGAGAAACATTCAATATCAAAAAAGTTTGAAGAAAGGGACGAAATTGGAGCAGGAAAAAACCAAGCATAGCGAAAATGCGATTGTAAATGGAGAATTAAATCAATTGAGAGAAGAGCTAAAAACAAAAGAAAGTGAATTATTGACCATTAAAAATGAAGCAATCAACATGAAAAAAAAGTTAGAAGAATTGCAAGCCAGATTAAAATTCAAGGATAATCGAATTATTGAATTAGAAAAAAGGTTAGAATCAAGTTTTTCTACAACAATCGATTTGTTTAAAGAAACTGGAAGCGAAATTCCAGAATTAAAGTTAAAAGTGCAAGAATTAAAAAGTTTGGTTGATGAGCTTACCAAACAGAACATCCAACAACGTATTGAAATCGCTCAATTAAGAAAAAGCAAGTAAAAAATACTTGAAGAACTATGGATTTAATTATATTAGGGTCTTCTGCAGCCATTCCTATAAGAGAGAGAAATCTCCCTTCAATAGCATTACGATATAGAAATGAAATTTTCATTTTTGATTGTGGAGAAGATTTACAAAGGAGAATGGCTGAAGCTGGAATTAAATTTAATAAACCTTTAAAAATATTAATTTCTCATTTTCATGGAGATCATATTATAGGCCTACCTGGTTTACTTTTTCGTTTTGGTCTCATTGGAAGAACTGCTCCACTCACTATTATTGGACCTAAAGGTCTTTTTTTATATTTGTTTTTACATGCTAAAATCTTAGGATTAAAGGCCGAATATCCTCTAAAAATCATTGAAATAGAAGTAAAAAATAATAACCTTCTCGTTTATAAAGGATTTGTTTCAAATGATTCATGGGAAGAAATTGAAATTAACGACAACATAATATTAGAGACCAAGAGATATTTTCTAAAATTTACTATTGTAGAGCATTCTGTTCTTACGTTTGGTTATTCTTTTGAAGAAAAACCTAGACCTGGGAAATTTAACCCAGAGAGAGCTAAAGAATTAGGAATTCCAGAAAGTTATCTTTGGAAATTAATGCATGAAGGAAAAACGATAAAATTTAAAGGGAGGTTGATTGATCCCTTGAAAGAAGGGATCGTTGGTCCTTCTAGACCCGGAAGAAAGATTGTTTATTCTGGAGATACTGGCCCGTGTGAAAATTTAGTTAAGTTAGGGAAAGATGCTGATGTTTTAATCCATGAAGCAACTTTTTCAAGCGATTTAGAAGATGTTGCTAGGGAAAAAAAACATTCCACATCTATCGATGCTGCAAATATCGCTAAGGAAATGAATGCTAAAAAATTAATTCTGACACATATTTCTTCTAGATATCAAGAGGATGCGCAAAAACTACTTGATGACGCTAAAAAAGTCTTTCCAAATACGATTTTAGCTGAAGATTTAATGAAAATTTCTATAAAATGATTTATTAAAAATTTTAAAAATTCAAAATTAAAGGAAATTATGAATTTTTTACTCCTTTTTTTAATTAAAAGTTTTTTAACCTATAAGCCACCAGCAATGTGAGGTAAAATGACTACTTCATCATTTTCATTGATTATCGTATCTTCAGTAGCTTTCTTGCCATTTACTAAAATTCCGAAATATTTACCCTCTAAATTTAATTCTTTGAGGAGATCCTTTACTAATATTTTTTTATCAGGAGTAAAAGTCTCATAAATTCCCGTTTCAAGCAATTCAGTTGTTTGTTTTATTTTTAACCACCTATTATTTAATAAGATAATTATTTTAATTATTAATATTAAAACTATTTTAATATTTAAAATTAATTTTTAAGATTTTAAACTTTTAATAATGATTTACAGTAAATTAATTAGAGACAATGATTATTAATCAAACATAAATTAGAGATCTTTTTATGTTTTTCGTAATTCTATTAATCAAAAGCTAAAGTTTAGTAAGAGGTTGGTGTTTCATACTTCAAGAAAACTACAGCGAATATAGCGAATATTTGGAAAAATTTCGTAGAATAATTCTATCTATAGATTCTATAGAATCACAACAAGAAATTGAAAATCTCATTAATAATATAGTAGAAGAGTCTATAAATTATGCCATTCAGATTGCTGAATCAGAAGAATTTTTTGAAGCTGGAGAATTTTTATATTCTGTTGCCTCCTTAATAGAAGAACTAGATATGGAAAAAGCTTTAAGCTTATATAATGAAGTAAATAAGTATTGGGAAAAATCAATAAATTTTTTAAGACTTCAAGCTAAATTTCATGAAATTGCTCAAGTATACATTAGGATTGCAGATTTACAAAAGAATAAATTTAATAATCCAAAATTAGAGAGAAAAAATATTCTAAATAGTATTAATTTTTTAAAACAAGAAAGCAAATTATTAAAAGAATTTGGTAAGAATAAAACTTTAGCTCAAAATTATCAAATTTTAGCAGAATTATATATTAGGATAGCGGATTTTAAGAAAGCAGCGGCATTTCTTGATTTGACCATCGAAATAGCTAAAACCCAAGGGTATCTCGATATATTATCTTACTCTTATCAGCAAATAGCAACGTGTTTTAAAGAATTAGATGATTATAAAAAAGCAACTGAGATTATATTAGATGGAATTGAATATTTTATCAATTTATTCGAAAAATGCGAAGAAAAAAATGATTATTTAGGTATAGCGGAATTATCTCAAGTTCTTAAAAAGATGTATCAATTAATTAATGATGAGGATGGTTTTGTTGACTTTTCAAAAAAAGAAGCAAGTGCATACATAAATTTAGCTGAACAGTTAGAAAAAACGCAAGAAAATTTCCAAAAAATTGCTAGATATTATAGAGGGGCAGCATTATGTTATCAAGAAATAAATAACAATTTAATTGAATCTGCTTCGTGTTTCATGTTAGCAGGAAATTATTGCGAAAAAATTAAAAAATTTGAAGAAGCAGGACTGAATTTTTTTAATGCAGCTGCTACATTTAAAGAATTAGGAAACCTTGAGATGGCTTATAAAAATTATATTAAGGCAGGCGATAATTATTGGAAATCCAATAATGTTAATGATTCTACTGAGAGCTATTTAAATGCTTATGATATTGCAGTTGATGGTCAATTAGAATATAACAGATTTGGTTTATTTAATCAAATTATTCGTGGTTTGAATAAGATTGCAAAAAATGGTCTGAAAAATAAGCAATTCTATACGGCAGCTACGTTAATTTTGGAAAGCATAAAATTTTATCAAGAATTAGATACTGCTAAAGATTTTTTAGTAAATGAGATGGTTCGAAACGTTTATAAATATTATTATAAAGCAGCTAATTTAAAAAAAATTGGAAAATCTCACATAGTTCAATCTTACATATTAGCTGCAATATCTTCCATATTAAATGGAAAAATTGAAAAAGCGAAAAAAATTCTTTTGGAAATTGAATTTAATACGCATGCGGTAAAAAAATATAAGAAATTTGTTAATTTAATAATTGAATGGGTACTTAATGGAGAAAAAGTAGAATTTGATAAATTTCCATTAGATATTCAAAGGTTGATTTCTGGTTCTGAAGAAATACTTTATTTACTCAAGTTATTCAAGGGATTTAAACTAAAAAATTAAGAGTAAAAAATTTTTTAACTATTTTTCAAAAAAATAAAAATTTTATCAGATAATTTTTAATAA
>CAZIEC010000031.1:0-9566 GCA_964538145.1 uncultured archaeon | reverse complement strand
AAGATTAACTTTATAATTATGAAAATTAAAATTATCTTTAATTAAATTCAGAAATTAATCAATCTGGTGATTCCAATTAAAAAGGAGTTAAAACTCATTCTTATAATAGGATTTATTTTAGTTGGATTTTCTATTGCATTACCATTTATTTTAAACTCTTTAAAACAGCAAACAGAGCAATCGGTAGGGTACATTAGGATATATGTTAATAGTGCTATATATTCACAAATCTATAATCAAGTAGAACAATATAAAAATGATGTAAGTAATCAAGGTTTTTCTGTAGACATAATAAATTGGTCCATTTTCAATGTAGTTACTTTAAAAAACGATATATTAAATGCTAGTCTGAATCGTACAGATTTTAAAGGTGTTGTTTTGATTGGAACATTTCCAGCAGCTTTTAGAACGCATTATGTTTCAGGATGGGGCAATTTTAAATACCCCTGTGATTTATTTTTAACAGATTTAGATGGAAATTGGACCGATCCAGATGGAGATTTAATATATGAGATCCATACAAATGGTACCGGAGATGTTTTACCTGATATATTTTTAGGAAGAATTAATCCTTATCCTATAAGTGGAATTAATCATGTTAAAGCCTTAAAAAATTACTTTAAGAGAAATCATGAATATAGAACGAATATATTGAATAGACCGCATTCTGCCTTATTATATATTGATGATGACTGGTCTGCTTACTCTAATGAATGGTTGAGTAATTTTACAGCATATTCTAATATTACAATGGTAGATAATAATTATATAACAGCTCCAACGGATTATAAATATCAATTATCAAATAGAACTTATGAATTCGTGCATCTAATGGTGCACTCATGGGATTATGAGCATCAATTTCATAAGCCATCTCCTTCTTTTCCTTTTTACACCGTATATCCTTTAAATTATACAGAAATATACAATTTATATACTAAACCGCTATTTTACAACTTGTTTGCTTGCTTTGCTTGCAATTTTACTAAAATTGACAATATGGGCACTCATTATTTGTTTTCAAATAATACTTTGGCAGTTATTGGTTCTTCTCGTTCAGGCGGAATGTTTTTATATCAACCATTTTATGATTCATTAAAATCTGGGAAAACAATTGGAGAAGCATTTAAAACGTGGTTTCATAATCACGAATTAATTACATTTAACCATTGGAATGATTCTCTTGGGATGACCATTTTAGGCGATCCGCTTTTAACTATATATATGTAGAATTTTAAATTTATTTTATTTTCATTTTTTATTCTTAATAAAATAATAAAACTTGTTAATTTTGATGGTTTGTTCAACATTAGAATGTTAAATAATAAAAAAGTAATATTGAGTTTTGATTTAGATAATACTTTAATCAATAATAGAAAAGGAATTATTAATTCTTTTAATTTTGCTTTGAAAAAATTTAAGTTGGGCAAGATTAATGATTTCCAAATAGAGAAGATGATAGGTTTACCATTAGATGAAATGTTTTCAAAAATTTCTAATAAAAATACATCAGAATTAGTTAAAGCTTTTCGAGAATATTATGGTAAAAAAGGTATTTATCAAGCTCGTTTATTACCAGGAATAAAAGAAAAATTAGAAGAATTCGAGGCATATTCATTCTTAATGGGAGTCATTACTTCTAAAAAGCAAGAAATGGCAGAAAAAATATTAAAGATTTTAAAAATTAATAATTTCTTTGATTATGTTATTGGAGAAACTGAAGATAGGAGAATATTGGGAAAGCTTGATCCTTCCATAAAACTAATTTTGAAGAAAAAATATCCCGAATATCGAGTTATTATAATTGGAGATCATCCTAAGGATGCAATGTTAGCGACCAATTTAAATTGTCCTTTTATTGGAGTTTTAACTGGCAATCACTCAGCAGAAGATTTATTAAAATACAAAGAAAAAGAAACAATCATAGTAAGGAGTGTCAAGGATATAACTATTGAAATAATTAATACATTAATAAAATAAGTTAATAATTCCCACGTTATCTTAAAATTCCTGAAAATTAAAAGAAAAATATAAAAAGGGATTAATTAAAGTTTATAATTATTTTTTCCAAGATTCATATTCTTTCATGAATTCTTTTGGTTTCCATTGGGTTTGCATGAATTTTGGTATTCCCGAGCTATCTCTTGGACCGACCACAACAAATGCATCAGCTTCATCTTCTAATGCTCCACTTAATCTTGCAGCCATACCTGGGATTACTAAGACTCGATGTTTTACTTTTTCAAAAGGTTTGTATTCCTTTACGGCTTCTGCAATTCCACTAGCACTAAATTGACCTCCAGCAACAGCACTTTCGATTCCAATTCCTTCAGTATCGACTACAAGTAGCCAACAATCGATATTAGCACCTTTAAGATCTTGTTCTACAGGAATTTTTGTCATTCTGTAATTACTGGTGACAAATATGGGCGCCCATTCATCTGGTTCACCGATTTTATATAAACCAGGATCCACTGCAGGATAAATTCTTGGATCGCTAAATATACTTTGTCTTAACGTCATTAAAGCTAATAATGCCCATATATCTTCTTTTTTCTTTCCAGTATGCAAAACGATGAGATTCGTATCAATTGACTCCATTAATGCAGCCATTATGACTTCTTCATATTGATGCTGCCATAATTCATCCTTGTCTTCAATCTTTACTTGAGACCAATATGCAGCAGGTACTCCCATAACTGGCCAACCAGCATTTGGATCTTCTTTATCTATAGCTGCTGTTCGTAATTGGATGATATTATCATAAGTCACTGATAAATTTCCTGGTCCGTAATATGTTCCAGCATCCAAAACAATTTCTTTCACTCCCAATTTTTGTAAAGTCGCAGATAGCGACATTAATTCATCTAAATTGGTGGATACTGCAACAATCGGTAAATTATTCTGAACGGCATAAGTTCCTATTTTTTCCCAATTATCTTTCGTAGCTGCATAAAGTAAAGGTTTTTTATCTTTTATTTCATCGGCAGCAGCTAATAATGCATCAGGGTTTAAACTACACAACATTACTGGAAGATTTGAAATTTCTGTTAGTTTTTTGGCTGCTAACTTGAATTGTTCTTTATCATTAGATACGTTTCTTAAACATATTCCATTAATCCTTAATACTTCTCCAATTCTTTCAACTTTTAAATCATTAAGATATTTAGCATTTTCCTCTAAATCTGGATCATCATCTTCTAATTCAATGAAAATAGCAGTTTCGTTATAGAATGTTAATTGATGGCGCATTAAAACTTCTTCTCCCCCAACAATCACTTGTCTATCACCCACTCCGATAATTACTTCTTTTTGAGGAGGAGTAATCATTTTAATCAATTTTTCTCTGTTTTTTGCCTGCTTTGGGTCATTCATTAAATGAGTGCAGTCTTTAACCCTTACTTTTCTCTCTAGTAAATCTGTTGCGAACGCCATGCAAGTATCATATCCACAGTCCTTGCAGTTGGATTTATCTAATAACGCATATATTTCTAATGGCGACGGTCTTGCCATTTTTGTTCCCTTCTTAATAATCGCAATAATATTATTTGAATATTTGTTTAGAATTAATTATTAATTTTAATTAAAAATTTGGATTTTTCATAACTTATTGTCCATTCACAATAATTTGATTATCAAATTCTTTACTTTAAGAATGTTGAAAATTAACTAAAATTTTGTTTGCTGAGAAGATATGGAAAATTAAAAGAGAAAAAAGGGAGAAAATGCTTAAATAATAGAAAAAGATTTTGGCGAATGGATAAAATCATTAGCACATCTCGCTTTTTTCTCTAAAAATAATTCTAAAATTTCATGATAAATCCAATATTTTTATTAATACAATTATAAAAAGTACGAGTTTTACTATTTTAGATTAATCTTAAATTATTGATTTTTCACAATTTTCATTAACACCAAAAAAATAGAAATTTAAATAGATATTTATTAATTGTTTTTTAATGAGAAAATTGATAAATGTAATTCAAATAAATTTAATAGCTGTTTTTACGATAATGACAATAATTTTTCTTTTTTTTGGTAATTCTATTTATATAATTCAAGGTGGATCAATGAATCCCACTTTTTTTCAAGGAGATATTGTTTTTACAATTAAAAAAAATCCTGCTAACATAAATGCTGGCTTTCATTCAGGAGACATTGCTGTAATTAAGGGACCAGAATATTACATAGCACAAGGTTCAGATCCACTCTTTTGGGTGGTTCCTAACGGTACAATTATCATACATCGGATAGTGGATAAAAAATTGATAAATAACACGTATTATTTCTTGACAAAAGGAGATAATAATAAGATGTTAGATGGATCAATAAGATCCATTTTAAATACAGAAAATTATTCTCTATATGAATATAATGAATCAAATGGCATTTATATTTCCGAGAATGCTATCAAGTCCATAGTAATTCTCAGAATTCCTTTTATTGGAATTCTACGCAATTATTTACCTTTTATCATATTCATAATGTATGCATTTATTATTATGAGTTTGATCTTTAAAAAATACAATTTAAAATTAGCGGTCATAAAAAATCAACATCATAAATCTCGTCTCTTTACTATATTTTTCCTGTTTTTATTTTTAATTTTAATTTTTAGTAGTACAATTCAAATCTTAATTGAATCACGAATGATATATAGAGTAAACAAAACATCCATGGAACCTTACCTTAATTATAATGATATTGTTTTAATTTCAAACAATATGGACTCTCATTACTCTATTGGTGATATAATAGTAATTAAGAGCGCTCAATATTTTTATGAAAACGGTTTTGATGAAATTTTTTGGCATGGATGGAAATCTTATATAATTCATATAATTTTAGATAAAAAAGAAATAAATAAAACGTGGTATTATTTAACTGGTGGATTAAATAGTTTTTACCCTTATGATGGAATGTTTAGAACAATAATAAAAAATGAAACTTATTTTTTTTTGAATATAATAGGTCAAAATTAATATATTTACCAGAAACAGAGATTCTAGGAAAAGCTATAATTAAAATTCCAATTTTGGGATTTTTTTCTGAATATTTTCATGCCCTAATCACTTTTATTTTAATCTGTATGATTTCAGGAGTTTATTTTAAAACAAGAGAATTATCTTTCACAATTAAAAAGGTACAAAATATCGCTTCCAAATAAAAGTTAAAATTTGGAGATATTATGGATATAACAAATGTAATAATTTTATAAGTAAAAAATAAGCGTAATTTTTCTAAATATAAACATTTATAAATTAAATATTACATAAAAATTATCGATGATTAAATCTAATGTCGCCTTTTTATATGAATTATCCATTGAAGATATCATACAAAATATTAATGATGTCTTTGCAAAATTAGTTAAAAAATGTAGCGAATATTTAGACTTGAAGTATGAGAGGTTTAATGTTCACGCGATATATCTTAAAACAAATGAACCGGATTCTAAATTAAATCCCGAAAAAATTTTCCATTTTGGAGTAAGAAAAAAAAAAGAGAATGGTAATTTAGTTATAGAAATCATAAGCAATTATAAAAGATTTATTCATTTTATTCTATTAAGAGAAGCTTTCTATTTATTTATCCCAAATGAGTTAAAAAACAATAATTTAGTCTTAATAGGGATTAATTTAATCATAGAGGAAATCTCTAAGGGTTATAAAGAAACCATAAATTGGAAGTTATTCATTAGAAATAATTTAGATAGTAAAACGTTGAATTATTTGAATGAGATTTCCTCTTTTAAAAATTTAATTCAAAAAAGTGTACCAGAAGATAAACTAAATTATATTCAATATTTCTTTCATTTTATTAGAAATAATTATAATGTTAAATTTTTTGATATAAAAAGATTTTATTACAGGTTTTTTGAGGATTTTAACTCAAATATTTCTGATTTTATTTTTAGTGATGATATTGTTGAAACTTTAAGAATTTTAATTAAAATCTTTTATAAGGTTAAAAATTATAGAATTTTTTCCGAATATCAAGAATTATTTAAAAAATTCAAGCAAGAAGGTTTTATTAAAACAAATTTAACTTTTAATAGTTTCATATATTCTGTAAGATGGTTAAATAAATATACTTACATTTCACCTAGTTATCAGATAAATTGGAAGGCGATTAATGTCTCTTTAAACATTTGTTTTTTAAGATTTCACCCAAATTTAAAAATAAACCAAATCAAAAAAGTAATTGATAAATTTCCATTTTTAATTAGCCCAAAAACATCAAATTTACATACATTTTTAGGATATATAGTTTTGCCAAGAGAATATCAAGAAGATTTAATAAATCTTTTAAAAAAATTAGAAGAAAATAATTATATTGTAGAAAAATACTTGCTTGAAATAGATAAATACTCTCTTTTTGTAAATTTAAATTATTTTCGAGAAGTCTTTCATAACACATCAATAATTAATGTTAAATCTCCTAATTATGACAAAAAGTATGAAATTGAGTTTAGTATTGAATATCCTAATGAATTTCATAAAGCAAAATTATCATTATTAGATTTTTTAATTTTAGATAAAATTCGATTTTTTTCAATTTCTGGTTTTAGCTTTATTCGACGTAGTAAAATTTTAACGGATTTTAAGGACGAGCTCTTAGCAGAACAACGGTTTCATGAAAATAATATATCAAAATTGCGAAATCAATACTTAATCTTATCTAAAGATATGGAGTTAAAGAATAGTTTTTTAACATTTTTAGATAAAAATGAACATCTTGATTTTTTTTCAACGTTAGAATTAATTGAAAATCTAAATAATGCGTTAAAAATATCTTATTCATTCTTGCAAGAAAATCCTTTAATTAAAAATGAAAAACAATTCTTTGAGTTCGTGAAAAAATATGGCATTTCAAATTCACTTGAAGAAAATATTCTCTTTAAAAACAATTTAGTCAAGATTTTTATTTATAAAAAAGCCATTCCATTATATTTTGGCTCAAATAAAGAATTCATAAGAATGATGAAAAAGTATGAGATGTTCAACGAGCTCTTAAAAATATCTTTAGTTTTAAAAATATTTGATTTAAAGATAATAAGGCAAATTATCGAAAATCCTCAAGTAATAAATTCGTTATATAAAATAAAACAACAAAAGATAAAATCCCTTTATAACCAATTAAGTAAAAGAGAGATCATATATGAAGATATAAATCAAAACATTAATGATTTTTTGAAAAGAGATCCTCCACTAATAAAACCTTTATTTATAAACACAATCTTCAATCTAACTGCATATAAAAACTATATAATTCTTCTCTTAGAAGGAAACTTAGAAGTCATGCAAAAAATTAAAGAAATAAAGAGTTTCTTCCCTTGTATTTTTTTCTATGAAACAAAAGAGGTTTTTTTAGGAAAAACAATCATATATCTCGAAATATTTTTCACGAATTTAATTAAACAAGATAAAGAAAAACTGGTAAGTATGATTTACTCTACATTTAGAAAATATATTCTTCATGGTGATAGATTTATCTATCCTGGATACATTCCTTATTTCTCATTAAAAGAATTCTATGATTTGGTCCAGCAACGTTTTTACTATTCTCCAAAATTATTTGAAGAATATTATATTTTCGTTAAAGAAACTCTAAAAAGTAAATTTGCTCGCATTAATGATAAATTTTCTCATCAACAAGAGAGATATTGGCGCTTTAGAAACTCATTTAAATCGTTAAATCCACGATCTTTTAGATTACCACAGAAATTACATTATAATTTTTCACTATCTGAGATTGAAGAAATTAGAAATTTATCAGAAAATGTAGAACACTACTTAAATAACGTAAATCAATTATTTCAATTAGGAAAGGAAGATTTTTTCAAAAAATACATCCTTTCCATTAAATTTAAGCCTAATTTTCCTGCTTTTGGATTTGATCAATATTACATGTTTATTCGGTTAAATAATCTTGACGAGATTAACATGAAAATATTATTAACAAATAAATTTCAACAATTAAAATTAACTCCATCAATTGGAAGAGGGCAATTCTTTCATATTAAATATATTTTTCCAAGAGATAACCCCAATAAAAGCTATGTAAATTGGTTGTTGAAAACGAAAAAAATAAGTGAATTTTTCCTTTTTAAAATAAAAAAATTATTTTTTACAATACAATTAGATAAGAACTTATATTATCAGGGATTCAAGGTTAACATAACTGATTTCGAAGATCATGTGCAAAAAGTATTATTTTCTAATAAATACGATTATGTCCTGAAAGGACTTCGAACATTTGATTTTTCAGATGCTCCTAAAGAGAATTGTTTGAAACCAGATTCTAAGTTTTTCAAGATTTTAGTGAAATATTATAGTAGAACTTCTATTAATATTAAAGAATTATTAAATCTCCGAATGACTAATATCCTCAAAGACATATCTGATCTGTTAAAAGAAAATATGATTTTTCCCTATATAACTTTAAAGAACACTAATTTGAGAGAGAATATAACCATAATTTTACCAGATTTGAATGAACATAAGATTAGAAAATTGATTAAAATATTTAACTTTTTTAACGTAATAAAAATATATGAAATTGAAGGAGAATATTTTAAATTTCAATTTGAGAAAAAAAGATATTTTGTTAGAGGATTAATGATCAAAATATTTTTACCTAACATGGAACTAAATTCATTATTTCAAGTTTTTTATCAAATTTTCAATTTCTTAGAAATTGAATGGTTTCAAATAATTACAGACCTTTTTGATGGAAATTTTATACTAAAAAAGGAATTTGGTGGCTCTTTTTCCTTTAAGAAGTATAATCCATTATTAAATTTCAGATGGAATGAAAAGGATAAAATTTGGATGAAGGATAAATTATTTGATAGATATTTTAGACCTATTATTCCAAGACTTGATCCAAAAATAATTTTAAAGAATGTGAGTAAAAGCTAAATTTATGAAAATAGCATCTTGAAATATATTGATTAAGAATAACTAAAAAGGAGTAATTTTGTTGTTAATATTTCTTTTTAATGAAATTCTTATTAATGGATTTTTATTTAAAAAAAAAATTAACATTATAGTAAGATTTAGCATAAAAAATAAAATCATTAAAATTTTTCTTCATTTAATGGTTATCTCAGATTATTCATTTGAAAAATTTGACACGCTATTTCATCCCAAACACATAGCTTTTATTGGAGCGTCTGAAAAAAGCACATTTGGATCGATGTTATATCTTGTTGCATTCAAGAAATCCCAATGGGCAGAAACCTTTTATCCAGTAAATCCCAAATATGAAAAAATACTGGATTGGAAATGTTATCCTTCCGTTTTGGACATTCCTTTTCCAATAGATACAGCCTATATTTCAGTCAAGACTCATGTAATCCCTCAAGTCCTAAAGGAATGTGTCCAAAAAGAAATTCCATGGGTGATAATTTTTTCTTCCGGCTTTTCAGAAACGGGAGAGCAAGAAGGTTTAGAATTAGAAAAAGAATTAAAAAAGATAATCCAAGGAAGCAAGACTAGAATTATTGGACCTAATTGTTTAGGACCTTTTAATGGAGAAACTGGAATGGCTTTTTCATTTAA
>CAZIEC010000030.1:14264-20262 GCA_964538145.1 uncultured archaeon | reverse complement strand
CGAATATATGGCAACTTTTAAACATATTTTTATCACCAAAAGAAAGAAAATGGATAATGGAATGGATGTTGAATCGCCCAAAATCGGGAGATAATATCTTACTGGTAAGTAATTACATACATCTTTTTCCTTTTATTATTGGTGGGAGCAAGCTTTTAGATTATTTCACCTCCATTGATAAATTAGATCATTGGGAAGCTGGTGCTTACCTTTATCAAGGAGGATATCTTGATGTAGTTCAAAAAATTGCCTTAAAAACCAAAAACGATTTTGATAAATGGGGTATCAAAGAAATCGTCGCTGCTGTTGATTCTGTGGAATACATGTTGAACGAAATCCATCCTAAAGAAATGCAAGTCTTACATGATCAAAAGATTTCTAATTTAAACGAATTTATACTTAATAAAATTGAAACTGGAGAAATAAAACTCACGAATAAATTAAACATGAATGTAACTGTTCATGACAATTGTTATTCCAAAACAAAAGGTGATTTATATTGGAATGTTCCAAGAGAAATCCTTAAAAAATGTGGTTGTAATATCATTGAGATGAAGCACATTAGGCAAGATTCTTTATGTTGTGGATTTGGAGCTGGAGCTTCCTGGGTAAAAAATATTTCCATTCCTTTTGATATCATTTCAGAAGGCATGAAAAAATTTGAAGAAGCCGAAGCGACAGGGGCAAGTGCATTGATAGCATATTGTGGAGGTTGTATTTACTTATTATGGGCTACTAAAGAGTTATTAAGAAAGAAAATTGATGTGTATCACATTATTGAAATTGTACGAATGGCAATGGGAGAAAAGATCGAGTCTAAGAAAAAGCATATCGAAAGGGCATGGGATATAATTGCGATAATAAGTTATTCATTACTCGTGTCTTTATTAAAGCACAATTTCTATATTAAGAAAATTTCTTACGATAAAGATATGACCACATTCAAGCCAAAGAGGTATTTATTACTCAGAATAATGAGAATTTTGTTTAAAGTCCACTATATTAGAAAAATTTATTCAAAGCTCTTCATATTAATGATGCCATTAATGAAAACTCGATTAAAATGATTATTTTATTATTTATTCTCATGATATTTTAAATTAAAATGTTCAATCTAACCAATCAGAATATTAAGGAAAGCTTTTTCCAGAAAAAAATTGATGGAGATACGGCTCAGTGTCTCACCTGCGAGAGAAAATGCGTTATTAAAGCCGGAAAAATGGGCTTTTGTGGCACGAGGACAAATATAAAGGGTAAAATATATACAATAGTTCACGGAATAATTCCAGCACTTTCTTTTAATCCCATTGAAAAGAAGCCATTATTCCATTTTTATCCAGGTACCATTGCAATTACGATAGGAACTTATGGGTGTAATTTTTCCTGTTTTTGGTGTCAAAATCATCATATTTCTCATCCAGATAGAGGCATTAGAAACCTTGTTAATGAACATCAAGATAATTACATTTCACCGGAAAAATTGATAAGAATAGCCCTTAAGAATAAAGTTCAAGGAACCTCAATATCTTTTAACGAACCAACATTACTCTTTGAATATTCTTTAGAAGTATTCAAGCTTGCCAAGAAGCACAATTTATATAACACGTACGTATCGAATGGATACATGACAGAAAGTGTATTAAAAGAATTAGTTGATGCTGGTTTAGACGCAATAAATATGGATATCAAGGGCGATTCCAAAATGGTAAAAAAATATTGTGGAGGGGATGTAGAAAAAGTATGGCGAAATGCCAGACTAGCTAAGAAATTCGGCATTCACGTGGAAATTACAACATTGTTAATCGAAGGCTTGAACACGGATGAGAAAACAATAAAAGAAATCTCACAAAGAATTGTTGATGAATTAGGACCTGATACTCCCTTTCATTTAACAAGATTTTTTCCACATTATAAATCGGGAGAATATGGTTTTAATTTGCCAACTCCAATTAAGTCTTTAGTTAAAAGCTTAGAGATTGCTAAAAATACTGGATTATTTTTTGTTTATTTAGGCAATTTAGTTGGAACTGAATATGAAAATACTTATTGTCCTAATTGTTCAAAACTCGTTATAAGACGGAGCGGTTTTAATGTGGAGATAATAGGATTGAACAGAAAGGGAAAATGTAATCAATGTGGCACATTCATTTGTAAATTATAAAGCATGAGTTTAAGAAATTTTAATTGAAATCGTAGAAAATTATACTAATTTTTTTGGTTAAATGATCGTTAATTTTAATTATTTCTCAAAAATAATTATTAATTATCATGACTGAACAATTTGCTGAAGTAAATGGAATTAAAATATGTTATGAAATCTCAGGAAAAGAGGATGGATATCCCGTATTCTTGATACACGGTTTTGGAGCTAAAAAAGAGGGTTGGATTGCTCAAGTAGGTCCCTTAGGTGAGAAATTTAAGGTCATTAGAATGGATAATCGAGGTGCTGGTAAATCTGACAGACCAAATGAACCATACTCGATGGAAATGTTTGCTGATGATATTGCTGGCTTGATGGATCACTTAAAAATTGAAAAAGCACATATTATTGGATGGTCATTAGGAGGCATGATAGTACAGCATTTTGTCTTAAAATATCCAGAAAGAGTGAATAAGATCGTCCTTATAAACACGAATTATAAAGGAGTTGGCGGTGAACATTACGCAAAAACGAGACATGACTCACTTGAAGTTTTGTTAAAAGATCCAGAAAAAGCTTTTTGGGATGGTGCAAAGTTAAGTTTCTATCATAAGTTTCGGAAAGAAATGGAAGCAAATCCTACTAAGAAGTTTTATGGGCTTTGGTCAGTAGAGGATTTAATTAAAGAAAGCACTATTGACCCTCCCACCCACCAAGATATCGACAATCAAGCCCATGCAATGGAAGGACATAACACTTTAGATAGACTTCATAAAATTAAACATCCCGTGCTATTGTTGGCAGCTTCTCACGACAGATTAACTCCAAAATCTGTAATGGAGGAAATGCACGAGCGATTACCTAACAGCAAGTTAATCGTTATTGATAAGGCAGGACACGATTCTCCATTATCTAGAGCTCCAGAAGTGAATAAGCATATAATTGAATTTCTTGAAAATTAAAAATCCCTATTTTTTATTGATATATTTTTAGTGAAAAAATGACTTTATTTAATTAATTGTCTTATTTTTATTGATATTAAAAATCATTATTTTTACTAACATTGATGGGATAAAAAGATGACTGAACAATATGCAGAAGTTAATGGAATCAAAATCTGTTATGAAATAGCTGGCGAAGGAGATCCAGTAATTTTAATACACGGATTTGGGGCTTCTAAAGAAGTTTGGATCGCTCAATTTGGTCCTTTAAGCGAACATTTTAAAGTAATTCGATTTGATAATCGAGGGGCGGGTAAATCTGATAGACCAAATGAGCCTTATACCATGAAGATGTATGCTGATGATATAGCCGGGTTGATGGACTTTTTAAAGATCGAAAAAGCCAACATTATTGGATGGTCCTTGGGTGGAATGATTGCCCAACATTTTGCATTAAACCATCAAGATCGAGTTAAGAAATTAGTTTTAATTAACACTTTACCACGATGGCCAGCAGATAAATCTGGCTTAGAAATGTATAAGCAAAGTCAAATAGATGGATATCACGCAAAACTTAAGGATCCCGAAGGAACTTTTTGGGAAAGAGCAAAAATGGGTTTTTCTCGCAAATTTCTCAAGGAAATGAAAGAAAATCCTAAGAAAAAATTTTTTGGGTTATGGACTCCTGAAGAATTGATAAAACAATCGATAACGAACCCAAGTACGCCACAAGATATCATAAACATGACGAATGCTTTAGCCGATCATGATGTTCTTGATAGACTCCATGAAATTAAATGTGAGACATTAGTATTATGCGCCGATAAAGATAGGCAAACACCAAAATTAGAAAACGTTAAAATTCATGAAAGAATTCCAAATAGCAAGCTAATCATAATTGAAGGAGCTGGACATGAGTCTCCTAAAGAACGAGCTCCTGAAGTGAACAAGCATATTATAGAATTTCTCAAAAATTAATTTTTTCTTTTTATTTTTAATTTAAAATTTATTGAGATTAATTAAAATCATTGGTGTGTTCTGTTGCCGGAAGAATTTGCTAAAATAAATGGATTAGAAATATGTTATGAGGTTATTGGAGATGGTGAACCATTATTACTTTTACACGGTTTTGCAATGTACAAAGAATTTTGGATTGCTCAAAAAAAGCCAATTTCAAATAAATTAAAGATAATAACAATGGACTTGAGAAGTTGTGGAAAATCTACACACGTGAAAAATCCATTCTCTTTAATTGATTTAGTAGAAGATGTTAAGAGCTTGATTAAATATCTCGGGATTGAAAGTATTAATTTAGCCGGACATTCTTTGGGGGGTATGATAGCTCAACAATTTGCCCTAAAACATCCAGAAAAATTAAATAAATTGATCTTATTAGGGACTTTAGCAAAATTTCCAGGAGATAAATCTGGCGTGGAGATGTATGTAAGAAATCAATTATTGAACCTTAAATTAAAAAATGAAGATTTTGAGAATGCTTTTCTAAATAAAATGAAACTCAGATTTACAAGGCCATTTTTTAAAAAACTAGTTGAAAATCCATCCAAAAAAATTTATGATTTTTTCTCACTTGATGATCTAAAAAAGTTTGAAAAAAGCAATACGTGCACGGAGACTGATATCACATATTTAGGTCATGCAATGGCAGAACACGATTGTTCTGAATCCTTGTCCAAAATTAAAAGTGAAACTTTAATTTTAGCTGGAAAAAAAGATAAATTCATTCCAATATTGAATAGTGAATTCATCCATGAGAAGATTCCTAAAAGCACGCTTAAAATTTTTTCTGGAGATCACTTCTTCCCGTTAGAAAATGCTCCAGATGTTAATGATGCGATTTTAAATTTCATTATTTAAATTTTGTTTATTTTTTCTTTTTTCTTTAGTCATTTAAGCAGATCTTTATCTCATTTTTAATCCTCATTTTTACTTCCATTTACCACTCTCTCTCCTAACAAAAAGCTTGGCGTTTAAATATATTTCTAAAGATTATATCTCGTAGTTATTATTATTATGAATGAAAAAAAAAGGTTGGCACAGAATGAAAAGAACAAAATTATTTGCACTCCTTGGCGTATTGAGTGCAGTTGCTTTTCTTCTAGGTCTAACCTCCATCGGAATTGCAGGCTGGTGGCCTCCCGGTGGAATTGGTGGACCATAAATGGAGCAATTGCATTTTATAAAAATATTTTTTCTTTTTTTTTCAATGCATTCTTTAAATTGATGAAAACAATTGTTTCTAATGCCTTGATTCATTTATAAAATAGGTCTCTAAAACACGAGATTTATTCAATGTTTTTGAATTGGAATTAATGCGATAATAAAGAAATAAATATTTAAACCATTAGGAAAATATATTTCTTACCTAATGATGGAATTTGTTAATGATGGTTGATAAAAAAGATAATTCTTTAGTATCAAGAGAAGAAAACAATGAAAAAAAGACTGTTGAAATCAAAATACTTGATTACTTTCTAATGAATTTTATTTCGTTTATAGTACCTTTATACCCTTGTTTATGCATTTTTTTGATATTCGAGTATAGATTTATATTATTCTTTAATATTCCGCTCTTAATTCATTTATTGTTAGTTTTTCCATTGTTTATATTTCTCTATTATTTATATTTGATATTATTGATTGAATTTGTAACATTCTGGGTTAATAGAATAAACAAAAAATCGCCTCCAATTCAAGGAATTTTCGAAAGAATTTTAGATGACGAACAAAGAGAAGAAACGAGGATCTTAAAAGCCTATCATAAAAGAGGGTTTTTAATAAAATTTCCAGTATGGAGCACTTCCAAATCTCCTTTTCCATGGTTATTGAATAGAGCACTCAGAAAAATTGGTCATAACATCATTGGAAAAAATGTAATTTATTGTGATGGGTTTGCTGG
>CAZIEC010000030.1:0-14164 GCA_964538145.1 uncultured archaeon | reverse complement strand
AAATTGGTCATAACATCATTGGAAAAAATGTAATTTATTGTGATGGGTTTGCTGGATTAGAGTTTACTGAAATTGAAAATGATACATTCATTTATCCAACTGGTGCTATTTCTAGTCATGCTGTAAATTCCGTTTTTGGAAAAATTTCTATCTTAAAAGTAAAAATAGGTGAAAAAACGACGATTTACCCAGGTGTAATCGTTGGACCAGGAGCTTTAACTGAAAAGAATTTCGTGATTTACCCAAATACGGTATTACACAAGGGTTGGAGGGGTAAAGAAGGAGAATTTTTTTATCAAGGCAGTCCAGGAAGACCTATTAAAAGTGAAAAAGGAAGAGAATAACTATATTAATTTTTTGGATATTTATAGTATTTTTGTAAGAATTCTCGGTATGTATTCATTTTGTCTAAAACTGCTCCAGCAAGATCAAAGTTCTCGAAAACCGGAACATTTCGATTTAGCAAACTTAATTTAAAACGATATCTACTCTTATATTCTTCAAATCCCTCTGAGATCTTCAGCATCACGCAAACCATCGGTTTCTTACAAATTCTCTTAGCTTTTCCAATATATCTAACAAAGAGCCTATTTAAATCTCCACCTTTTTCAAATCCCATTTTTCTTATTAAAGATTCTTCTAATTTTCCAAATCTTTCTGGATCTTTAACAAAAACGATTGCAGAGATATTAGGATCCCTATCTAAAAGGACAATCGTTCTATAATAAATATTTGGCAAGGCTCCTTGTGCTCCTAAATCGATTGGGTTTGAAAGATTTGTATTCACATCGTTTAAAAAACGACCCATCTTAGTTATCGTTTTATCAGTTAATCTTGGAATCTTTAAATTATATTCTTCTAAAATATCGCTCGCTTCAATAGTACTACCGCCCCCAATTCCAATTAAGCCTATATTTCTTGAAGTAGGAAGACTCATTAATTTAAAAGCAGAAGCAAGAGCTGCTAATTCATTGGAATTTCTTACTAACAAGCAACCAGTTTGCTTTGCAAAAGCTTTCCAGATTTTCATATTTCCAGCAAGTCCACCAGTATGAGACATTACTGCTTTTTTAGTCGTTTCCCCTTGACCAGCTTTCCATAATATTATTGGTTTTCGATTCAAGTTGCAAGCTTTAGCTGTGTTAAAGAACCGTCTCCCTACTTCTCTAGACTTGATATTTTCTACATACAATCCAATTATTGCTGTATGATTATCGTGGAGAAAATATTCAAGAAAATCTGGATGTGTTAAATCGATTGCATTTCCAATGGATACCATTTTAGAAGTCTCAACACCGTAAGAACATGCTAATTGTGCTATATTTACAGAAAGTCCACCAGATTGTAAAACTGCTCCAAAATTTCCTGCCTTTTTAGATAAACCTCTACCAATAAAGAGTCCTGCCTCAGGGTTATAAACTCCCAGACAATTAGGACCAATAATGCGAATATTATATTTTTTAGCTATTGATAATACCTCATCTTCGAGGTTCTCATTTCCAATTTCTCCAAATCCAGAAGCAAAAATTGTGGCAAAAGGCACATTTTTTTGACCTACTTCATTTAATACAGATGGCACGATTCTAGCTGGAACGGCTATAATTACATAATCTATAGGTTGCTGCTCTGGAATTTCTAATATGGAACCATATACGGGAATCCCGAAGATTTTAGAACCTTTTAACCTTGGATTGAACAAGAACATCGGCCCACGGAATCGATCCTTCATGATTTCAATGAAATATCCCCCTCCAGTTGGATTATAAGAGGCTCCAATAATACCGATTGCTCTAGGATAAAAAAGTTTATTAAGATCTTGAGATCTTGCTTCTTTATTTCCTAACATGACAAATATCAATTATTTCAGATGAATTGTAAAAAATTACGATACATAATGAGTTATGATTATTATAGTTTTCCTATGATCTATAAAAGCGAGCAAAAATTTCTCTATTATCGCTTTTCAAAAAATTTAAAAGAACAAAATAAAATTATTTCCTATTATTTAAGACTTTTTTTGCTAATAAAACATCGTCGGTAATTAAACCGTCTATTCCCATATTTACAAGCGAATGCATCATGTTTTCGTCATTGACGGTCCAAACATTTACTTTTAAACCATTGTCATGAGCAAAATCAACAATTTCTTTCGTTAAGTACCTGAAATGGGGATGAATGGCATAAAAATTATTTTTAGCAATATCTAATATTTTTCTTTTCATCAATCTGATGGATCTAAATTGTTCTGGAATCAATAATGCTAATTTTGCTTCAGAATTCATTTTTTGACATGAAATCAACTCATTCAGTATAAAGGAGCTAATTATGGTCGTTTGTAATAAATTTTCATTTTCTAATATTGGAATTAGCTTTTCAGCCACGCCCATTGCCTTAATTTCAGGTTGTAAAAGGATTTTCCCCTTAGCCAAGGCAATTAACTCTTTTAATGTAGGAATTTTTTCGAAACCTTCTACTTTTAGGTGCTTGATTTCATTTAAGGTCATTTCCTTAACGAGTCCCTTGACATTAGTAGTTCTATATGTATCAGAATCGTGAATGATCACAATTTCATCATCTTTAGTCAAATGTATGTCAAATTCCACGTATTCCGCTCCCAACTCGATTGATTTTTTGAAGGCAGTCATCGTATTTTCAGGGACATCTTTAGCACCACCCGCATGAGCTATAATTAGAATTTTTTCTTTCATATTATTCATGATTTTTCATTACCTACTATCTTATCTATTTCGTTAATTGATTAATAATTTCTATTGTTTTTTCAACATCATTAGTTATGATCCCATCAGCTCCAGACTTGATCATTTTTTTTATTCCCAACCTTGTATCGACCGTCCAAGGGAAGACTTTTATTCCATTATCATGAGCATATTCTACAAATTTCTCATCAACTAATGAATAAAGAGGATTGATGGCATATAATTCATTTTTAATGCAAAAATCAATCATTTCCTTTTTAAGATCCCATTCATACTTCCCTCGATATTCTGTAGGCTCTAAAGAAGCTAATTTAACATTAGCATCAAAATTTTTAATGTTTAACAACTCATCATGCAAAAAAGAACTGATAATAACAGATTCCAATACATTTCCTTCTTGAAAAAGAGAAATTACTTTTTGTGTAATTTTTTCAACTTTTATTTCACAATTAAAACCTATTTTTCCCCCAATTTGAGAAATTACTTCTTTTAAAGTAGGAATTTTTTCTCCTTCACCAAAATCTATTTTCTTGAGTTGTTCTAAGGTCATTTCCTTGATTAATCCCTCATGACCGGTAACTCTTTCAATATCCTCATCGTGAATAACAACAATAACATCATCCTTTGTTTTTTGAACATCAAATTCTATATAGTCGGCATTAAGCTCGATGGCTTTTTTAAATGCTAAGAGAGTATTTTCTGGAGCAATCTTGCTCGCACCTCTATGTGCAATTACAAGAATCTTTTCATTCATTATTTTCCGCCTAATTTTGCTTTTAAAATTTTTAAGGTAATTTTTATTCAATAATTAAGGAAAGAATTAAAGAAAAATCTATTTAAATCAATTAATTATTTAATATAAAGCTCATTCAATTCAAGCTTATAAAAGTTTTTAACTAAATGATATTAAATTTAACAATTAAAATTCCATGAAGAAAAGTTTTTATTACCCATTTGATAAAATATCAGACAAATTCGTGTTCCATGCTCACATAACTTCTTATTATGATTAAATTTATAAGGTATATACTTTTTTAATTATTCTGATATAATTAACAAGATAACATAAAGTATTAAGAATTAAGAATTTACAATTAAAACGGTGAGGATCTAAAAAATGAGGTTTTGTCCAAAATGCAACAACATTCTCATACCGAGGAACAAGAAGTTGTATTGTAAAGCATGTGATGAGGAGTTTGATTTTGAAAATAAATCTGAAGATTATAAAATTGTTAAAACTATAAAACACGATGAAAAGGAAAGCGCTCCCATCATTATTAAGGAAGTTGTCAAAACAGATAGAATCTCTGATAGGGAGAGAAAAGCATTTGAGGAATATTTTGATTTATCTGAAGCTGATGGATATTAATCATATTTTTCAAGAATTATATCTCCTTAACATATCATGTTATTAAGTTAATAGCTATCTTAGGAATTATACTACTTTTTTAAAAAATTAAAGTTTTAAATTATTTAATGTAATTTATCATTAAGTGTAATTCAATTTTTAAATGATTTAAAATGTCAGAAGAAAAAAAGAAAAAACCAAGAGGTTTTGCTGGAGCAGTTGCAAAACAAATCGAACCCCTAAACCAAAATGAAAAGTTTAAGGAAGATTTTAAGGATACAGAGTTAAAAATCTTATTAAATGCGAAGGATGGAAAGTATGCTGCCTTAATTGTTATTGACAAGGGAAAAATTTATGTTGAAGGTGTAAAAAATAAACCAAAGAAAAACATTAAGAAAAAGGTTTTAGGATGGGATGGATTAATAGAAGCAAAAACAGACACATTCCTTCTGCTCTTGTCTGGAGAGGAAGTTTCTACTTTGAGTCTATTATGGAAAATTTTAACCTTCAAGCTTAAAATCCGAGGAGCAAAGAATGTCATGGTATTAAATAAATTATTCGAATATTAAAACATCTTTACTCATATTAATCTTATTTTTTTTCTCGATTTGGATCATAAACTTATCTTGAATATTTTTGCCAAAAATTGTAATTTTCCCTTTAAATTTTCGACTTTTTCGTTTTTTAATGATTTTAGGATAACATTCTTGTCTTGCTCAGAAATATCCTGAAATTTATCTAAAAATTTACGCAAGTAAATAATTTTTTTTGAAGGGTTCTCTTTTACATCCGAGATTAAATTTTCAATAAGTAATTCTACTTCACTACTACTTTCAATTTCTTTTTCTTGAGATATTTCACAAGGTATTCCTAATAAGCGAGCAAATTCATTACTCTTTAATATATCTTGAAGAATCTCTTCTAATAACTCACTTCTTGATGGTATGGATAAATTGGAGAATTCTTGCTTAATTTTTTCATTTGTTGCTTCGATATTCTTTATCAGTAAAAGTGCTTTTTGGATTTGTTCAAGATTCATATTAAATTATAAATAATATATTATTATTAATTTATTCACGATATGTCTTTATTTTATCATGGAAGAATCTAATAAATTGGTCTTAAAAAAATTTCAAGATTTTATAGGGTATAAGTTTAACGACTCTGATTTATTAAAACAAGCACTTACAACTCCACAATATGGAAATGAAAAAAAAATCCCACATTACGACATACTTGAAACAATTGGAGATGCTGTTTTAAAATTAATATTATCTGTTAGAATATATGAAAAAGGAGAAATAGATCCCGGAAATTTAACAAAAAAGAAACAATGCATCGAAAATAATAAAACATTAATAAAAATTGCTGATAAAATGCATCTTTATAACTATATTTTTGCCTCAAAAAATCAAGAAGTCAAGGGAGCACCTATTTCAGCAGAAGTTCTTGAAAGCATATGCGGAGCAATTTTTTTAGATTCAGGTAAGAATTTAGCAGTTGTAGAACACGTAATAGTGAACAAATTTTTTAATGATTTAGAAGATTTCAAAGAGGACAACTCGCTAAATTTGATCAAAAATGAATTATTAGATTTTTTTCAAAAAAAACTAAAATCCACGCCAAAATTAAATTTTGAGTACAAACAAATCAACGAGAAAAATGAAATAAAATGGGTAGCAAAAAATTTAAAAGTTATTAACAATAACGGTAATGAAATCTATGCATCTCCAGAAAGATTTCAATCAAGCATTTGTTCTACTAAAAAGGAAGCTGAAAAAGAATTATGCATGATGATTTTAAACGACTTGCAAAAAAAAAAATAGATTTTTAGCTCATAACTTTATAGAATGTTATTTATAACGAAAAATTTTTCTAAAAAATTCAATAAATTGGTTTAAATTTTCTAAATTTTAAATTTTTGAACAGATTCTTCCAATTACTCTTTTTTTTTAGGTATATTTGGCTGAAAAAAGATATTGATGCAAAATAATGAAAAATATTTTCAAAAAAAAATTAGTTCTAATCATGTAGAAACTTAAACTTTAAAATTCTCTGAGAATTCAATAATCTAATAGGAATAATAATAATTTTAAGAATAAATTATCATATTTCACTTATCCATGAAAAGAATTTTTTAAGTGGAGAAGATAAATGACAGATGCGCCAATAATCAAGAAAACTCCTGAAATGGAAGAATATGAAGAAGAAACTGGTAAGCTAGCCATTTGGAAGGGAAAGCTGAGCAAGGATTATAAAAAATGGTTAGAGAAAAAGAAGAAACAAGAAATTAAAAAGCAAAAATTAGAAATTTTATCTTATTCAAAAGAACAAAAGAAAAAACTAAAAGAAGAGATAAAGCACGAAAAACAAACTGGGAGAGATTACGAACACCTAATTGTGGTCGAGAATTTACATAAAACCTACTTGTTAGGGACTACAGCAGTAGCTGCACTTAGAGGTGTTAATCTGACAATAGATAAGGGCGATTTTGTAGACATAATGGGCCCATCTGGCTCAGGAAAAACCACACTTTTAAATTTAATCGGAGGACTTGATACTCCTACAAGAGGTAGAATTTTTCTTGAAGGTCGAAACATTTCAATGTTAAATGATAACGAATTGGCAGAAATTAGACGAGAAAGAATCGGATTTGTCTTTCAATTTTACAATTTACTGCCACAAATGACTGCTTTAGAAAATGTCATGGTACCACTTCATTTTTCTGGAAAATTAAGCAGGAGAGGAAAGAAAAAGAAAGCTTTAGATCTATTACGTTTGGTTGGGTTAGAAGAAAGGGCACATCACACTCCTTCAGAATTGAGTGGAGGAGAACAACAAAGGGTAGCCATTGCAAGAGCATTTGCTAATGACCCGGCTATTGTAATTCTAGATGAACCTACTGGTGATTTAGATAGTAAGACTGGTGTAATGATCTTGAATCTATTAAGAGACTTAAACAAGAAAGGCGCTACATTTGTTACCGTTTCTCATGATGCTGCAGTATCGGAATTTGCTACTAGAGTTTTTCATATGCGAGATGGAAAATTAACGCATGAAGGAAAGATTAGTGGTTTGAAAGAAACTAAAATCATGGAACTCCAACGCAAGCATGAAGCAGAAATGAATAAAGAAAAATGCAAGAACATGATATTTCGTTATTTATTTGCACATCAAGGAAAAACAACAATTAGATTATCAGAAATGAAAGCAAGCATCCCAAATTCAATTTTATTACATTTACCAGAGCATTTTGACGATATTTTAGCCGAACTGATAAAAGAACACGGATTAAATGCCAAAATTCAAGGCGATTTATTAATTTTAATGTAGAAACGTAAAAATCTCTTCAATATATCAAATTAGAGGTTTTTTAAGATTTCATGTCATTGATAAAAGTATCTTTAAAATATGCATTCAAGGATTTATTACGCCAGAAGATTAGAACTGCAGTAGGAATTCTTGGCGTGATGATATCTGTAGGATTACTAGCAGTAGTTTTATTTCTATCTGATTCTATTTCAGTAACTTTTATTGATTATCTTAGCATAGATGCCGGAAATCAAGACATGCGAATTACTGTCAGACATTATAATGGAGAACCCAATAACAGGTCTAATTATTTCAATTTTCAACCAATAATTAACACGATTGAAACAAATTACCCTGATATGGGTTATTTTATCCCTCGTTTTGAATATTGGGGCAATGTTTACATATCAAAAGAATTTAATACTACAGAATTAACGAGTCAAAAAAGCTCAGTATTTATTTCTGCCATAAATGTCTCTTTAGAAGATAAAATAAAATTTGGTAGTTTTATTAACCCAAATACTAAGAAAGCTTTAGAGATAAAATCCTTACCAAAATATAATTGTCTAATTTACTCAAAATTTAATGAAAAAATTAAGTATTCGGTAAATGATACAATTGAAATTCGGATGTCTCTACGCCATGGAAACGTGAGTTATTATCGAACACAAAATTTTACTGTAGCTAACATCTTTGATTATCAATTAAAATGGCCCATATCATATCTCAATTATCCTTTAATTGTAATAAATCTCGAAGATGCATATTCAATATTTGGAAATAACACTTTTACCGGTAAGTGCAATTCTTTAATTATTAAGTTAAAAAATAGCGAAGATTATTATGATGTTCGCGATTTGGAAGCCTCAGCAAATAGAGTAAAAGATCTGGCTGCAGGAATACAATTATTAATAGGACTTGAAGAATATGGGATTGATTTACCGAAATTGGAAGTCTTAGGGTATTCTGAATTCTTAAGCGTTGGCATCACGATAATCTTTGTTTTTGTGTCAATGATTTCCACACTCATTTCAGGAGTTTTGATAAATGGTATATTAAAAACCTCTGTAGAAGAACGAATTAGAGAATTTGGAATTTTTAGAACACTTGGAGCAACTAAAAAATTTAATCTATTGATTGTCTTTCTACAAGGGTTCTTATTATGTAATTTTGGGACAATTTTGGGCATTATAGGGGCTCAGTTTTCCACGCAGTATGTTATTTTACCTTTTGCAGGAAATGTTGTTGCTAAATCTATTCCTGGTCTTGCTGGGAACATTTCTTTTTCCATGACAATTTGGTCATTGATAATCTCTTACATCATGGGAATTGGCGTGGGTTTAGTAGTTAGCATTTCTCCAGCAGTAAGAGTAATGCGACTTCAACTAATTGAATCAATCCATCCATATAGACATGAAGATACATTATATCACCTCCAACATAGAGCTACTATAAACTACAAGCTAATTCTTGTAGGGATCATCTTAGCTGCGAATGGTGCTTTTGTATTGTTTGTCATTCCGAGAATTATTATTTATGGAACACCATCCCTCATATCAGGAACACTCATTGCTTTGTTAATCATATTCTTAGTTGGAACAACAATGGCTGGATTAGGATTGATACCAATCGTTTTAAGAGCATTCATTCAATTGTTTAAAATATTTTCTAAAAAATTAGCTCCAGTATATAAGATTACAATTTTTAGGTATGCTCGGCGCAATTCAAGCACTATAATAATTTTCGCTTTTACCTTTTCATTTGTAATTTTTACATCAGCAGCTTTTACATTTCTTTCCAATCAAGTTGTTGTTGGTTCAAATTTGTCATATGGATCAGACTTATTGATCCAAACTACAGGGTGGAAAGAAACTGAAGAAACTTCAAGCTTTTTTGGCCCACCTGGAGGTGGTGAAGGATTCATGACAAGGGATTCGGGAATTAATCTTAATGCCGAACAACAATTAGTTGATCCTAATAAAATTCTTACATCTGATTTCAAGCAAGAGTTATTAAAGATTGATGGCATTGAAAAAGTATCGAATGTCATTGCCAGTCCTTACCATTTGACGCAGGTTTATTCGAGCGAAGATAAGGAATTTAAAGTCGAAATAGGGGATTATGCTGGATTGTTCACTCATGAGATCACGTTGATTGGGATTGATGAGGAATATCCTTCAACAATTAATACAAACTATATAGAATTTACAGAGGGTAACTTAGAACAATCATTTAATGAATTGTTTAACAATGGAACGAAATTTACATGTATTATTTCAGAAGGAATTGCCACGGATCTAAACTTAAAAAATAATGATTTAGTTAGATTAGTAGTTCAAAGAGGAGATGAATCTGAGATATATACGTTTAGAGTTGTGGGGATTGCTGCGGCAATGCCTGGATTTTTTGATTATTTCAAGAGATCTAGATCTTCAGCTCAAATGGGGGGCGTGATGATTTCAGATGAAAATTACATTAAAATAATGGATATACCCCCCATTCCTTATTTAGATAAAATTTTTATTAAGTTAGTTTCAAACGATTATAGCACATCTTTAAAAATTGAAAATCAAATTAAAAAGAGTTATCAAAAATATTATTATTTTGATGTGATTAATTTGAAAAGAGAAATTGAACAAGGTCAAACTTATTTTTCTGTATTAGATACTTTTTTCATGATTACTTTGGACGCCACCATAATTATTTGCTTGTTTGGGCTACTATCGTCATCATATTCCACGATTATAGAGAGAAAAAAGGAGATTGGAATCATAAGGACGTTAGGATTAAAAGGAAAGGAGTTGAACCGCCTTTTCACAATAGAATCATTAATTATAATGTTAAGTAGTGGAACAATTGGAGTTATAATAGGTTGGTTAACAGGGTTATTATTATCAACCTCGATCAATTTAATGAGTGATTTACCAAATATTCCCACATTTCCAATCCAAAGCATGATTAATATCTTCACCATTTCCATAATCTTTACTTTAATTGGAATGAAAATATTGTTAAAAAAATTAAGAAAGAAAAAGATTGTCGATATTTATAGAGAAACTCAATAAGAAAAAAAAATAATGAAATCTAAAATTAAAAAAGTTGTTGTTATATTGGTCATTGTTTCATTCATTCCACTTCCATTAGCTCAGATACTCAAACAAGAATTCAATATTTATCAAAATAAAAAACTTGATCTCCAAAATTTAGAAAACGTTAAAACTTCAGATGTAGCAGGACGTGATTTATACGCAGAATCAATTGATGCCTATGTATCTGGAAAATACTCGCTAATAAAACAATCGCTAATTACTAATGACACTAATATCATTTCTCAATTTGATATCAGAGACCCAGCTTTTCAACAATGTTCTTTTGCCATTTCTGTATCGAATGGAATTGTCCCAAAAATTTATCCTAGATTGTTAATAGAAGAGGATCTCTCTTATCAATATTCCATGACATTCAATCAATTTTCTGGTTTCTTGTACTATAATGAAAGCGTGAGCCAATCGAAAGCGAGTAAGAGAGCCGAAAGAGCTATAGAGATTATCCAAAATAAATTTGAGGTAGATCTAATTAAATTGAATGTAGATCACCCCAATTTATTTGTATTTATAGGATATTATCCTGATTGGAAGAAATATTTTTCTGAAATTTTACCCAACATTCCAATGGATGGTTTTTGGAAGGCATTAAACGTGGAAAGATTAACCTCCAAGAATTATTATAATTCTCATCATTTATCTTCTACAATTCTTCATGTAGAATCTTTAGATTTCCTAAATGAAAATGTCCTAAATGAAATAAAGCAAGTAAACTTTAACTTAAAATCTCTAGAACTATCAAGAATGAATACATTACAATTAGAGAACACATTTCAACAATTTCAAGAAACTGTAAATCAGTTAACATCCTTAAACGAGAATACATCTTCCATTTTGCAAGGAAATAATACCAATACTAATAATAATCTTGAAGCATTAAGCGAGATTTTTAAATACATAGGCTTATCAAACAATTTACATTATTTTAACATCATGGTTCAATATGAAGGCCAAGATGAGGGAATTACTTATCTCGGTAATAATCAATACTCATTTAACTTATGGAAGGCAATGGGATATCAAGGTGAACCATTACGCCCTAGTGAGAAAACCTTTATTGCCTTGGCAGGAGCTTTCATGAGCAAGATTAATATCAAAATAGCATGTTCAGATATAATTGATGTTACTCCTTCTACTCAAACTTTATATGATTTTCTCATCGAACAAGTAGGATTGATTCTATTTTACATGGAAGTAAATTTTGATGTAAATACTCTTAAAGATTATGTTTTTAAAACGAATTGGTTAGATGTAGATGGCATAAAAGAGGTAGAAGTCCTTCCGTTTAATGTAAATAATTCTTATGATTATGTGAATTTTCTACCCCAAATTGGAGTTTTTGGAGTCCCTGGAATTTCTGCTGGTTTGTTTAATCCTTATGATAGTTTAATAGTTAAATATGAAATTGCAAATTCAGAGCCTAATTTAATGATAACCAAGGAAATATTAAATAATAACGCAACTTATGGAGTCTATAATAATTTTGATTTTAACATCACTGCTAAAAATGTAGGAAATGAGACTGCTTGGGGTGTTCCTACATATATTCCTTTCACTCTTGATGATGTTTTTACCGTTATTGCAGGACCATTAGGACCAGAATTGCAAGATGCAATCTGGGAAATTGTTAAGGTAGAATATCGTGGTCAATACGATTCTCTCGAGGATTTCTTTAACTTTGATGAGGATCCTCGAATTTTTTATTTTGATACTTATGGATATGGTGCGATTGATACATATTATCCAGATTTGACCAACACTTCAAATCTATTCCCTTATAATGAAAACATGAACACAGTAATAGATATTCTGGTTAAAACATATCCACAATTAACGAGCGCTTTAATCGCTATTGGACTAACACCTGCAGTCTTAAAGGAAATTTTCACGAATAAAAATAGTATTTGGAACGATGAGAATTGGAAATTAACCCCTGGAAGTAAAATCAGTTATCTAATGGAAAATTTCTCGATTAGCAATTTAGATTCATTTACGAATTTTTATTCTTATAATTTTACGATAAAAAATACGCCTCCGCAATTACCAGCTGTCATTTCAGGGATAAGCTATCAAAACACGGATCCTTCAATGGCTTTAAAAGATGATAATCAATCGTGGATAATATTATCAGAAGAAAAATATGTAAATGCACATGAAATTGAAATATATTTCATCTTTCAAAATAATACGAATATCGATCTAGTTAATAATTCATTGGATCGAGTCTCCATAGTAATCAACATGACAGATCCATCGAATAACATTAATTTTGAAATATTTAATTTCTCAACGAGTACTTTTCAAGACATGAGCCCTTACTTAAGCTCTACAGTTAACAATACTCTCACATTTACATTCACGAGAAATAAAGGAAGTCTCGAATGGATGTTTGATCCAAACAATAATAATCATACCATTTTAATCCATTTAAAAGGTAATGATAATCAACAATTTAACATCTCCATTAACGATTTTAACGTGGAATTTGCCAAGAGAGATGTGAATGAATTTCATTTTTTAGGTTCTAGAGTAATTTATTCTACGGAAAGTGGAAATATTCGTTATATTAGAAAGTCAAATTCAATTTCTCTTAGCACTTACGACATGGCATCTCTAATTGCTTTTGCTAATATTACTCAATATAATTCCTGTGTTGGCAATGAAAGCATTTACACGTTAAAGATAGAAAATATTGGGTCTGAGATCGCTAAGAACGTTAATGTATCAATTTTAATTCCAGGGATAATAAGTAATGGAACTGGTTTTGCTATTAAAGAAAATAGGTTAGAAAAAATTATTCCTGAAATTGCGCCAAGTCAAAAAATTATACTGAATTTTTCCTTCATTATTCCAAATACAATAAAAATCGGCAATGTTCGAATTACTTATAATAATACTGATTTAATTACAAATATTAATAGTTCTGAGTTATTGTGTGAACCAAATGAGGTATTTATAACTGCAAAGGTAGATTTTGAGAAAACGTTTCCTTTAGTCCGAACAATTGCGATTTCCTATAATGCTTCCACATTTGCTCCAACAGTAGGACAAGAATTTAACGTTACAATAAAATTTAAAAATTTATCTCATGAAAATTACAGCATTCCTAAACTGGCAGTTACATTGAACCCTCAATATGGAGATTTAGTTGTATTAGGAAATAAAACATCAAGCACGAGTAAAACCTTGCTCGATAAACCACTCATAGTAAAATTTAATTTCAAGAAGGATGATTGGAAGGGTTATTATGTTCCTCCAATCAATTATCTTGAGTGCGAGCAATTGAGAACCCTACAAATAAATTCTTCTAAATCATTGATTTTAGGTACCATGAAATTAACAATAAATAAATCAATAAATAAAAATCAATTAGAAGTAAATGATATTGCATTAATATCCATAACGGTAAAAAATACTGGAAACATATGCATAGAAAATATAGACTTAAGTGATGTACTCAGCTTTAATCAATTGGAGTTCAAGTTGATTAAAGGAAAATTAGTACATGAAATAACTTGTCTGGAACCGAATGAATCCATCACATTTAATTATACAATACGCGCGGTATCTCAGAGAATTGTTACATTGGAACCAGCATTTATTGAATATTATTTCTTGAATAAAGTAATTACTACATCAAATACTATTGAAGTTAAAATTATATTACAAAAAGAATATCAGCT
>CAZIEC010000029.1:0-20714 GCA_964538145.1 uncultured archaeon | reverse complement strand
TCATCTGTGTTCCGGGTTCTCCAATACTTTGAGCCGCAACAGTTCCTACTGGTTCACTAGTTTCCACAATTGCATTATTGAAATTGATAAATACTTTATTAAGGAAGTATTCTAACTGTTCTTCTTCTAATTCAACATCCTTTAATTTTTCTCGGATCTTTTTAATGAGATCTTTAGGAATTCCGTCCTCTTCTAATTCTTTTAATTTTTTTTCCAAAAATTCAGGAGTAACTTTTGTCATAAATCAACCATTAAATTATTTTTATTTCTAATTAACACATTAATATAAAAAATGAGTTTTTATCCACACAGAATAATTAAAGAAATGAACATTAAAATTAAAATTTTATGGTATTCTTGTAAGTTTTTATAGAGCAATTAAGTAATTGAGGTTGATCTCTTTTAATATTAAATTTTACTCCCATTTGACAAGATTTTTCTAAGTTTAAAAGATTGAACAGAATTCAATCATTTAAAAGCAATAATAATGTAAGATTTTAATTTTATTGAACTTAATGGAATGATTACCTTCTTTTCAGAATTATTAATTATTGATTCAATAACATTTTAAACCTTCTTACTTCAAGACTATTTTAAAATTAAAAATAAAGTAATTCATATTAAAAATAAAACTTTATTTAATAACCATGTTCTTTCTTCCATTCTTTAAAAGCAGCAGTTTCTTTTCCTCTCCAAACAGCTTTCTTTCCACTTTCTTCTTCAAATTGCTTGATTAATGCATCCTTGTCCAAATCAGCGCTAGCTTTTTCTTTCTCAATTTCTTTTTCTTCACTTTTCGTAGTTTTACTTACTTTTTCAACACTACTCTTGGATTTTAGTTCTTTCTTGATTTCTTTAATATTTAATGATTTTGCCTTTAATAATAAAACATCGAGATTAACTGCCTCAGAATGGTCTGTATGCATGGGATCTATCCCGTCATCTCCATATCTAAATTGTACTATATTTTTATCCGAGTTTCTCACGGTACCATCATTTTCCACCACTAAATCTTGTAAAGCATTTACTAATCGTCTTTGCATGTATCCACTAGTTGATGTTCTAACGGCAGTATCCACTAATCCTTCTCTACCACCCATTGCATGGAAAAAGAATTCTTCTGGTTTCAATCCATCCCGATAAGATGATTCAACGAAGCCCCGAGCTTTTGGGCTTAAATCATTCACTCTAAAATGAGGGAGAGTTCGCTGAGTATAACCCCGATTTATTCTTTCGCCTCGAATGGCTTGTTGTCCAACCACGGCAGACATTTGTCCAAGATTAAGAATGTTACCTCTTGCTCCTGATTTTGTCATTATAACAGAATGGGCCTCATCACCAATAAAATTGGCAGCAATTTCTTCTGCTTTTTTCCTTGCTTCAGCTAAGACTTGTCTTATTCTCAATTCTAATGTTTCACGCATTGATCTTCCAGGAGCTCGCCTTAAGATTTTTGTATCATTCTCATAATAAGCATTAATGAGTTTTTCAGCTTCTTTATTGGCTTCTTCTAAAACTTCATGAATTTCTTCTCGAGCATGTCCATAAACATAAACTTCATCTAATCCCATTGTCATGCCATTTTTTCTTATGATGTATAATAGCATCCTAGTAGCATTATCAAGGAATTGCCTGCCTCTTGCATTTCCATGATCCTTAATTATTCGTTGAAGTATTGAGTTTGATTGCATTGCTCCAAATGAATTCTCGTCTATAGTTCCAGTAACTAATTTCCCATTTCTAATAACTACATAAGCATCATAAGGACAATCTTCTTCTTGACAAACATCGCATTTCTTACAAAATTTGGATTTTACCTTGATATTTAAATCATCTGGTAATAAAGTGCTAAAAATTTGTTTTCCAGAGTATAATGGTTCTGGTTCTTTTACCACGGGTTCTAAATCATCCAAACGAAAATCAGGATTTGATTCGAAAACGCCTCCCAAATATAGAAGATTCAAAGTGTCTTTCTTATTGAATAGTGAGTCTTTACTTGTAAATTGAAAAACTGATGAAATGAAATCTTGAATACCTCCTAAGATGGGGCCACCAAATCTTGGAGATAATATATGTTCTTGAACCTTGAGTAAAAGTTCTGCCTCAGTTCTGGCTTCTTCACTCTGTGGCACGTGGAGGTTCATCTCATCTCCATCGAAGTCTGCATTGTAGGGAGGGCAATTTCCGGTTAGAAATTCAGCAGCAATGAAATTATCATAAAGGCCATCCATCGAAACATCATAGACCTCATCGAAATTAATTTCTTTGATGGCAATTATTTTATCCCAGATTAAACCATCATCAAGATTTTTAGTTACATTATTTAACCATTCTTCAAAAGTTGGAAAATTAACTGGAAGTCCAGCTCTGTCATAGACACCTCTTACCCATCTAGAAATTGTAGTCTGGGTTGTTTGAAATTTCGCGGCAATTTGCTTCAATGTATAACCATTTTCTCTAAGTTTTGTTGCTTCTTCCTTTACCTTTTGCATTAATTCACGATAATGTTTCTTGTAAGAAAGATAACCCGCAGCATACCTGCAATATTTTTCTTTATCTTTAGAGAATTCACAACCAATATTTTTATAAAATGATAAGAGTTGGTTCTCATTAGAAGCAATATTAGCTGCATATGAAATTGTTCGCTTGCCATCTTTTTTCCGAATATTACCTTCTGATGGTAGTATTGAGGAAATTTCAGCACCAAATTCCTTTAATAATTGATTTATTTGAGTAAAAAATAGTTTAGGGCTTAAGCCTTCTACCTTTGACATTTTAAAAACGGGTTGATTTATTACCTTAGATGATTTAGTATGTAATCGAGGTGTACTAAGTTCTCCTCCAAAATATCCTCTCAAGAATGCGCGCTTTACCATTTTTGAACCATTGTATATCCAATCTGGTATGCTGAATTCTTGAACCACTTTATCTCCAATAGGAACTCCTAAAGCATGAAAAGCAATGGCTATGGCTTTTTTCCTAATATCTATAATTATGCCTTTACCTCGTGGATGCAAAATTTTACCTTTAGCTGTTTGAATTTCATCTCCTCGTGAAATTTTGACTATTGGATTTGGCGGGTCTATTCCTATACTTCTGAGAGCTTCTTGTATATCTCTTGCATCTTCCATTGTACTTACTCTAAAAGTAACATGAACTCCTTTTTTATCCCACCATAATGTTCCATCTGAAAATAAATGTCCTACTAATGATGATAAAGTTATTTGTTTTTTAGATGAAGGAGGTATGTTTAAAAGGTTTAGTTCTCTTAAATCTGATAGAATCTTCTTAATATATGTATTAGAGGGGGCTGCGTCGACTATATCTTTTTCAGTTAAAATAGTCTTTCCCTTCCTGACTTCAATCTCAGGGAGATCAATAGGATATATCGCAACTCTATCTCCTATCTTTAAATATTTAGCTCGAATTTTGCCCCGTTCAGTATAGAAAGGATGGTCTAAAGTAGCCTTTATTATTTTTCCAGATTCTGTTATGAAACATTTTCCTTCAATTTCTCCATTAGGACTCCGTACAATTTGACTCTCGCAAACTCCTTGGTAAACAATTTGTTTGTATTTTATGTCTTCTGGACGACCTTTTTTCCAGGTTACTGAAAATAATTTAAACGGACTATATTCATGTACAAGTTGACTAATTGGTAATTTACCATAGTCTGTGAATACATTTGTATCTCCAGATAAACAGACCGTAAGATTAAGCCTAAAGGTCCTTCCTTTCATTATTTTTACTTCATGAGCCATTATGGACATTCTATGAAGAGATGGTTGCCTGTTGAATAATACTAAATCCCCATCATTCAGGTGTCGTTCCACAGTAAAACCTGGGGCTAACATGTCGGCAATGATTTTTCTATTTTTAACGTATCTCAGATCGATTCGCCTGCGATCATTTCTAATGATGTAATTTGCTCCTGGGTGCTTATTTGGTCCATTTAATACCAATTGTTTCATTTCTTCGATATTCCAATCGTTGACATTGGTAGGAATGGTAAGAATCTTTGCAATTTCTATGGGAACTCCAACTTCATTAATACTTATGTAAGGATCTGGAGATATCACGCTTCTTGCAGAAAAATCTACTCTTTTTCCACTTAGGTTGCTTCTGAATCGGCCTTCCTTGCCTTTTAACCTCTGTGTGAGTGTTCTCAAGGCTCTTCCTGACCTGTGTCTTGCGGGAGGAATCCCAGACACCTGATTGTCAAAATAAGTAGTAATGTGATATTGTAATAATTCCCACAAATCTTCTACAATAAGATGAGGCGCTCCAGCATCAATATTTTCCCTTAATCTCTGGTTAATTCTGATGACATCAACTAATTTGTGTGTTAGATCATCTTCAGATCGAATGCCACTATCAAGAGTAATTGAGGGTCGAGCGCATACAGGAGGAATTGGCAAGACTGTTACTATGACCCATTCGAGTCTCGCATTTTCAGGAGATATACCAAGAATTCTCAAGTCAGAATCAGTCATCTTCTTAAGGCGATCATGAATCTCTATAGGTGTCAATCGCATGGAACCCTTATTTTCTTCTTCCTCATAAAAAGTAGTAGGTTTTTCGATGATGATTTTTTTCTTTTTGGCACCACAATAAGGACATATTTTTGTTTTTCTGGCCTTTTTAAAGACCATTCTGATTGCGTCTTCATCGCCCTCAAAGAAAATATTTCGATGTTTTTGTTGTTCTTTCCTGAATTTTTCTTTCTCTTCTTCAGTTAACATTAATCTTGAACATTCTGGACAAATAGATCTTAAAACCTTTAAGACTTTTTTTGCATAACCTACATGAATGACTGGTCTTGCTAATTCTATGTGTCCAAAATGTCCAATACAATTACTAACTAAATTACCACAAGTTTGGCATCTTTGTCCTGGTTCAATAGTACCAAGCCTTTGATCCATTAGACCCGAAGGAATTGGCAAGCCATCTTCATCATAAGTATCAGCAGTAATTATCCGAGCTGCGCTCATTCTCCGTATCTCATCGGGGGATAATAATCCAAACTTAATTTTATCTATTAATTTCGTACGACTATAAGTATAACTCATAAAACAGAAACATCCTCTGTATTTAATTTAAAATTTTTAAATGTTAAAGAATAAGTTGATATGTGCAGCACTATGTGTTAAAAAGGTAAGCAAATAATAAAAATTTTACTATTCAGTTAGCATTTCTCACATGTTTTTTACTCGATTTTTGGAAAAATTTAATTTTAAAGTTAATTTATTGATGTTAGGATGAAACTGAGTAATTTATTAAGGTTAAAGATCTTTATTTTTTGCGTTCAATTTTTAATGTTAGCTCTATTCATTTATTATTTCAATTATAATGTCAAAATTCAATTTGATGCGGAAACAACTGAAATTCAAAGACAAATTATTCAATTTCTTGCAAATTTCATATTATTATTGAATAGTTCTAATATCCTATTCTTGTATTCTTTTTGGCTATTAATTAGTTTAATCCCAATTTTCATTCATTTAGAACCTAAAAAAGCAACCACAATGAACTTTCTTACTTATTTTATCATAGCATTTTTTAGCAATTTATTCTTGTCTAGATATGCAAGTGTTTTCTATTATGCTCGTTTAACATCCATTTTAGTTAACTTGTTAATATTAGGGTTTACAATAATTATCTTTTCCTTTGTATTCTCCATGTGTTTGAAATTTATTAAAAAATTTATATTACAGCGAGTTAAAAAAAGTATAGATTTCAATGAATGCGTTAAAGTAATTAAATGTCCGTATTGTGGTGTTGAGTTTAACTCGATTCCCTTATATTGTTATAATTGTAATTCTAAAATCGGTATTTTAGAGAACAATTTCCATGATAATATCAAATTAGAAAAAAAGTGAGAAAAGCAGATGAAATTAGACAAAACTGAGAATTCAAGGCATGTTAATTCCAAAAATAGAGATTTTAACCCGTTATTTTGCCCTAAAAATGTTGTAATATATAAAGCAAGTCCAAAAATTTCATTTTTCGTGGAAGGTTTTTTAAGGCAAGGTTTTGACATTGATAATTTATATTTAATATCAAGTAAACACGATTCTCTAAATGGAATAAAATGTTATAAAACATTTGATGAGATCCCCATCGAAGAGATTGACCTGCTAATATTATCAATAAGAAGAGAATTACTAATTGAATCATTAAATTACATTTTAGAAAAAAAGAAGATTAAGTTTATACATATTTTTACGGCTGGAACTGGCGAATCTGATGAGTTGGGAAAAAAATTAGAACTAAAATTAGCAAGATTATTGCAATCACATGAGAATACGAGAGCTATAGGACCAAATTGCATGGGGATCTATTGTCCTAAAGGCAAGATTGCATATTATGCCTCATTTCCAGTGGAACCTGGAAACATTGGATTAATTTTTCAATCTGGGGATTTGCATTCTAAGATGATAAAATTTGGCTCATCCAGATATAAATTAAATTTTGCAAAAGGTGTGAGTGTAGGAAATTGTGTAGATATCCAAGTTTCTGAACTGTTAGAATATTATAACAATGATGACGAGATCGATTTAATCTGCGTTTATTTCGAAGGCTTTCCACGAAATTCCATGAATGAAGGAAGAAAATTATTCAAAACTTTTAGAAAAATGAAAAAACCAGTATTGTTCATGAGGGGCGGGATAACAAATAGAGGTAAATCTGCAGTCTTGACCCATACTGGTACCATTGCATCATCTCAAAATATCTGGAAAGCTGTTTTCAAGCAAACACCAGTTATCCAAGTAGAGCCCTCGTTAGATGATCTTATTGATTACGCTTTCATGTTTCATCATTTAATTAAAATGTATAAAAATTTGAAAAAAGATATTATTTATCCTAAAAATAAAAAAGCCTTGGTCATTTTATGGTCTGGAGGTTTTGGTATTCTAGCTACGGATACTTTAACTGAATTGGGAATAGAACTTCCCCGTTTTGAAGGTGAGATGTTAGAAAAGTTAAAAAAGATCTATCCATTAAAAATTGGTAGCCTTTCAAATCCATTAGATTTGCCTTGGATAACTTCAAGACCAGAATTTTTTGAAATCAGTAAAAATGCTATCTCAGGCGAAATAGATCTCATAATTGTTGAAACTGATGCTTGGCGCGAGTTAGAAAGCGATCGCTTCAAACAATACTATGAAAATTTACTTAAATTAAAGAATTATTCTGAGGGATTAGGAAAAATATTTGTAATAATCTTGCATCAATATCCCAGCAAATCTAGAGAAATTTTTTACAACATGTTATTGGAAGATGAATTTCTTGTTTATCCAACCATAAAAAATGCAGCAATAGCATTTTTAAAATTACATGAATATGGAAAAAAGATTAATGTTTAATTTATTTAATTAATTTCCGTGAAAATATAAAATAGAAAATCCATAATAAATATCAATTGATTTAAAATTATTCTAATGAGAAATAAAAAAAATAAAATTAAAAATTTAAGATTGTAACTAATCTTTTCTTGTTGTTTCTTTAGCTTTTAACAATGGCATTATGGCAAAAACCATTATGATCGATGCTATCACGTATATTATTGGTGTTGGAATATAACCTGGCTTCCCATCAATTATTGCGGGTATTCCAAAAGCAGTAGATAGCCACCCGCCAAGCAAAGGTCCTGGAATCATGGTAAATAATACAGTAAACAAAATAAAATATCCACTAAATTGTCCGTATTTATCTTCAGGATAATGATCTCTTATCCAAGTATTCGCTGAAATGTTCCAGGATGTCATGAATACTTGTGTTAAAGCACCAGTAATTATTAAAAAGATGATATCTCTTGAAAAAGCAAATAAGATGATGGCAATACTATCAAATATGACCGAATAAATAGCAATCTTTTTTCTACCTAATTTATCGGTAAGCAGACCAATTGGATACGCCGCTGATATTGTAAAAATGAAAGCAATTAATACTACCAGGGAAGCTGTTTCAATAGTAAGACCAATATAATATTGCAGGTAAATTAAGATAAATGGGAAAAATACATTAAACCCAATGCCCCAAATTGTCGCTCCAGTTAATACAAGGAAACAATCCTTATTTTGAATGAAACTATCTTTTTTAAAAGTACTTTTAATATGATCCCACAGCTTTACATTCAAAGGCTTTAGATTTTGAGGTTCTTTAACAAATAACGCACCTACAAAACCAAAAATTCCTACTATGAATCCTACCATGTAAAAGAAAAAATAATATCCAAAAGCGCTAATAATATAGCCCGAAATCCCGTATGTTACCATTGTTGATATTACTAAAGTTAGTTGCAAAATTCCTAAAGCTTTACCTCGATTCTCAACAGTCGTAATATCTATGACATATGCATTGAATGTTGCATCATATGCAGTCGAACCGAAGAAAGTCATTACACAGTCAAAAAATATGGCAATCATTACAGCAACGATAACGGGATGTAATAAAGCCGCTAAAGGAAAAATCGCAGTTGTTATTGTCCAAAATAAAAAACCATACACTAAAAATGGTTTTCGCTTACCTAGTATATCACTAAACGACCCCATTATAATAGCAGTAATAGTTGCCATTATGGCGCTCGCTGCAACCATTACAGAAACCCATAAAGGTTCCGGAGTAATTGCATTATACATAAACACGTTATAGTATTGATTTTCGACTGCCCATGCGATTTGACCTGCTAAACCAATAAAAAATATTAAAAAAGCATTCTTTTTTGATAATTTTTTGCTCATTTTATTAGATCAATAGTGTTTTATTATTAGATTGAATAAAAGTGACTATAATGGAAATAAGAATATTTTAATTTAATTAAATTTATTATATACCCTTTTAATTTTGAATTGGATTGAAAAATTCAGTTCACATTATTATTATATTATCAGAGTTTATCATTTACTCATAAAAAAGATTAAATTCTTTTAGTTCATCTCTAATCTCTTTTAATTTTTCCATGTCTTCTCTTGTAAATGGTTCTTCATCGAATTGCCCGTAAATTTTCATTCCTAAATTTTTTCTAACTTTTTTCTCAATTCTATTTATTTTTCGCCTTTTCGCAAAAAATTTAATGATCTTAAACTTAATTTTGGTGATATCTCGTTCCCACTCTTTAGCAAACGAGCCATTTTGTATTTCCATTAAAATATCTTTCATTATTTTCTTTACTGGCAATTTTCTATACCTAATGCCCCGGCTCATTGCTCCATATTGACTTGTCTGAGAATGAAAATCTAATTGTTTTATAATTCCGAAATCCGCCATTTTTTTATAGGTGTAGGACATTTCACCACTCATGTACATCTCAATCAACACGGCTTCAGGAGGATATCCTGCTTCAATTAAAGTGTAAATGGCATTCAGTAAAACAAGTCCGAATGCAGGACCGAATCCTTGTTCATTGAATAAATCCAATTCTGCTTCTTGTTTAAATGAAACCCATACTGCTCCCTTTTTTAAAGTTCCAATACCTTTTGCTAATGAAAGTAAGGTATTAAGAGCATTACCAGTTGCATCCTGCTCAATTCCTATGAAACTATAAAAACCTTGATCATTGAGAAAGTTTTCTCTAACGCCAACGCCAATCATTCTGGGAGCCAACAACAGAACATCCACGTTTGCAGGAGGCTTTATAAGTCCAAATGCCACGTTGTACCCCGATGCAAATACCAATGTTGAATTTTCTTTCAAATTAGGTCTTATCTCGCTTTCAAACACCTCATTCATTATTTCATCAGGAATTAGCAAAAAAATAATATCCCCAATTTCAGTTGCTTCTTTTATTTCATATACCTTAAAATTATCTTTAAGTGCCATTTCTCTATATTTATCTTCTCTGTTTCCTATTATTACATTTAAGCCTGAATCTCTTAAATTCAAAGCTTGAGCGCGTCCTTGATTTCCATACCCTATTATTGCGATAGTTTTTTCATTTAAATGATCGAGATTTCCAGCTTCTTCAAAATAAATTCTTTTCAAGAGTACTTTCACTTTAATTTGTTTATATTTTAGAATAAATTAAGTATAAATAACTCATGACAAGATTAAAATATAACAGTCATGGAATTTTATCATATTCAAACTCGTTCTTATTCAAGATGAGCTTAATTAACTCTTTAAAAATCAGTTTAATATTATAATTTTTTTTGGAAGAGGTCTCATAAAAAGGAAGGTTTCCATATTTTTCTCGGAAATTCTCAATAATTAAAGAGTCAACTGTTGTAGAACCTTTTACTAAATCATATTTAGTGCCAACCAATATTTTAGGAGTTTCTTGATGATTATGAGCTTTTAATTGTTCTATCCACCATTCTAATCCTAAAAGTGTCCTGTTTAGATCTGATAAGTCAAAAACTAAAAATATGCCATTTGCTCCCGAAATATAATATTTAAATAGTTTTTTAAACTGTTCTTCGCCTCCAAAATCCCAAATTATTAAAGAAACATAACGCTTTTTACCAGTTATTATAATTGGGAGCCGATAATTGTAGAAATCTATACCGATTGTCATTTTAGTGTTCATATCAAAAGAATTTAAACATAGTCTTCTGGCAATACATGTTTTACCCACCCTGCCATTTCCAATTAAACAAATTTTGAAAACGAAAGCTAAATCTTCAAGGGTAGATCTTTTAGGTTCTTTAATTACTTTAAGAGATTTCAGCTTTTTGGTCATTTTTGAAATTAATATCACCAACAGTTTGTTTTAAATTTTAACATGTTTCAATTTTTTTTGAATGGAGATATACTTTTTAAATTTCATTATCTGAAATACTGATAAAATTAATTCCTTTTTAAGTTATACATTAGATTTTTTATTTCACTAATTAATGTGAATATTCATTTTAATATCATATTGGAATTATCAAGATCATCTTGAGAATCTAAGGGTTAATTTTTCAAGATGGGTAAAGGATGTTAGTAATAGAAGTTTATTTATTAAAAATTTAATTCAAGTATCTTAAATCTTTTATTTGAGATTAGTACAATTGATAAACTTATTTATATTTTTACCAAATATATAAGTTTCATGCATTAATAGTGATAAAAGATCTTTATCTTGGGCACGATATTAATTCAAACATTTATTCGAAAATGCTACAAACAAAAAATTTTTTTATCTATCCAAATTTTTTTTGTCGAATCATGATGAAGCATTTGATCCACCCAATTAATATCTTACAAACAACACATTTAAATATTAGTAATACCAATTTATCTATAATAACATTAATTTTTATTGAAGAATAGAAATTAATGTTTATTCCATATAGGGATTTATAAAAATAATAAAAAAATTGTGGAGGAATAAAAAAATGCCAGCATTTGCATGGTCTCCGTTGCGGGCTTTAATGAAAAAGGCAGGAGCCGAAATAGTAAGCCGCGCAGCGGTAGACAAATTGATGGATTATTTAGAGGAATATGCTAAGGAATTAACTGCTTGTGCACTTGATATTGCAAAACACTCTGGAAGAAAGAAAGTAACCCAGGAAGACATGAAGATTGCCATCAACTTAATCTAAGGCAAAAACCTTAGTAGCCTCATTAATTAAAAAAATTTTATTTTTTTATTTTCTTAACTTCTTTCATTACACTTTTTTGTTCGCTAAATCACATTGGTTTACAACTTGTTATTTATCTCATAGTTTCTTTCATAAAATCTTTTAAATTTAAAGAAATGAACTAACGATTTTGCTAACAAATCCAGAGATTCATATACAGGTATTTTTAATTCAAATAATTCTTTCTTAAATTTGATATAACTATTTAAATAATCTATATCATCATATAACTTATAAACCAGAGCTAACACTGGTTTTTTTACCCTTTTTTTAACTTCTCTAATTGAATCAATAGCAATTTTGTCAAAACTAACCACCCAAGCAAATACTATTAGTGAAATGTTTGGATCGTTATCTAATGCTGCAATAGTTTCACAAAAAATATTAGGATCAATGCCACTACTTCCTAAATCTAACGGATTGCGAACTATTGTATTAACATCGGGAATAAAATTCAGAATGTTTTTTTGAGTTTTAGGGTTAAGCTTTGGAATTTTCAAACCATGTTGCTCTAATACATCAGAAACTTGAATTGAAGCTCCTCCGCCCACTGAAACGATTCCAATATTCTCATTTGGAGGATATTTTTCTACATACTTAAATGTCATGGCGAGATTTTCCAACTCAAATGCATTATTCACTAAGCAAGCACCAGTTTGTTTTGAAATTGCTTCCCAAATTTCATTAGAAGTTGCTAAGCCACCTGTATGCGATTTTATTGCTTCTTTCGAGGATTCTCCAGCACCTACACGCCATATTATTACTGGTTTATTCTTTAGAGTTAATTTTTTAACTATTTTCAGGAATTTCCTACCTTGTTTTTTCGACTTGATGTTTTCAAGATACAATCCAATAACGTCTGTATCATTGTCTAAATAGAAATATTTTAAAAAATCTACAAAATTTAAATCTACTTGATTACCAATGGAAATTGCCTTGCTTATTGGGTTTTCAAAAATATTAGAAGCCATTAAAGATAATTGAATTGCTAACCCGCCTGATTGAGAAATTAATCCAAAATTTCCAGATTTCGAATTAAGTCTCCATGAAAATGAAACTTTATTCATCGGCACGTATATTCCCAGGCAATTTGGCCCTATGATGCGAAAATTATATTTTCTTGCTATTTCTAATAAGTTTTTTTCCAATTCAACATTCCCAATTTCAGAAAAACCAGAAGAAAAAATAGAGACATATGGAATTCCTTTTTTTCCAATTTCTTCCAAAACACTTGGACAAGCTCTTGCTGGGACGGCTACAATTGCATAATCAACTTGATGCGTTTCAGCTAATTCTAAAACAGAACCGAATACTTCTATTCCATGAATCTTTTTTCCTTTTAATCTAGGGTTAAAGAGGTATATTGGCTTGTCATAATTTATTGCCTTTAAACATTTGAGGAAAAATCCGCCCCCATATGGTTTTTCATTCACCCCAATTATTGCTATCGATCTTGGATTAAACAATCTTTTAAAATCGTGATTCATGTATCAAGTACCCCTATAAGACCTTTAAAACTCTTATATTATTGAATTGAAATTAATCAAAATTTATAAGCATGACACCTAATTGCTTTTTTTGACAAAAGAAGAGATTTAATCATTATTTTTGGCATATCGTTCAAAAAGGATTTCCGCCATTACTTCAAAGGCTTTTTCTACATTCTGACCAGTTTTAGAAGATAATTCTACAAATGAAGCTAAATTATACTTTTTTGCTGCTAAAATGCCTTCCTCACGCGAAACCGCCCTAAATTCTTCTAAATCCAATTTTGAACCAACTAACATTATAGGTATGTCACCAGAATATTCTCGAATGAGATTAATCCACTCAGGTAAGTGTTCTAAAGTTAATGAATTGGTAATATCATATAGAAAAAAAGCAGCATTAGCACCTCGACAATATTGAGGAAGTAAAAACCTGAAACGTGATTCACCTCCAAAGTCCCAAATTTGAAGTTTTACTTTATACCCTTTATATACAATGTTTTTACTATAGAAATCCACTCCTATAGTGAGCTTAAGGTCCTGCATGAAAAAACCAGAGATATATCTAATTGTCAGTGATGTTTTACCTACCGAAGCATCTCCTAACATCATAACCTTCCAAGTAAAATCGTAATCTGCCAAAAATATTCCACCAATTAATAAATTTGAATCCAATCCTTAAAGATTAAAATTTTCTAGATTTTTTGAATTTTATATATTTAACACATGTTTTTTCTAATTAATTATATTTAATTCTTTTAAGATTTAAAAATTATATTTTAAAGATAGAAAAATTTTGTTTTTGATATAATAATTAATATTTAATTTAAAATTAAAATTAAGATATTAAATGAAGAATGAGCAATAATGCATGGTAATAATACACCCTTATTTTCTATAAATAGAATTGATAAAAAGATGCCAAAAAAGAAGTAGTACCCAAAAAAAGAAATCACGGTTTGGAAAGGAACGATGAATGGGGGTAGATGATAAATTGAGAAAATTGAGGATGAAAACAGTACAGTAAGGCTTTTTCTCCACTTACTACTTAATTTTGAGATCAAGAAACCTCTAAAAAAACCTTCTTCACATGGAGCAACTATTACAATTTGTAGCAACACCAAGATTAATAATTCTATAGGACTTGGATTAATTGGAGTTGTATTAATGGTATTGGATATGGCTATTCTAACGAAATCTATCCCAAATATAATTGGAATTAAAAAATCTAATAAAAAAAGAGAGAGGGGCATGGAAAGAACATAGAATCCGAATCCAATTGCAAGACTAAGAATTATGGAATTTATAAACTTTAATTTTTTCACATAAAAATTTCTAAAACCAATTTCTTTAAATTCTTCTTTGATGTTTTTCTTTTTTATTAATGAGGATAAAAAAACTGGAATCGTAATTAATAATATTTCAAGAAAACTTAAGAAAATTAAAAACATTGGATCTTGTCCTAATTCTATCGTCATTATATCCAATCTGATAATTGATATAATTTGAACAAATCATTAAACTAAGTCTCTCATTCTTATTATATTTAATTGGTTAAATCTTGTTATTAATGATTGTAGATAAACTTAAATATGGCTTTGATGATGAGAATAGCATCTTATATTTTTCAAATCTTTTAAAAAAAGAAAACACAGGAGTTTCCAAGGAGTTCATATTAAAAGAAGATATAGAAAATATCGTGGCTCAATGTGTTAAGGTGGAAGAATGGAAAAGCGAATTTGCAAATATACTTTTAAAAAACATGAATAATCTTGACTTTTCAAGCTTTTTAGATGATCCCGAGTTTGATATAAAAGAAATGCCACTTAAAAAGAAAATTGAACCTGGTGACATTGGAGGTTTAAATGTTGTTAGCGTGGATGGAAGTATGGTCGTAAAAAAATTAATGGGCGTTGATTTTTCATTTTTAAAAGCTATTTGTGTCAAATATCATTTTTACAAGAATCATTTATCTAAAATTGAATATTATCCAGACGTTAATGGATATAACAATTATTTAGTTCAAGTAAATCACCTTAACCAAGAGGAGATTACTGTTGATCTTAGCACTTCAATGGATATGAAGTTCATGGAAATAAATTTAGTGAATAAAATGATTGAAAAACAGTCAGATATAGATTTAATTATAATAGATGGTTCCATTTCTTTATTGCCCATCAATTTAGTTTTTGGGAAAAACAAGGAAATAACTCAAAAGTACAATGAATTATTACGAGAGTACAAAAATTTATATCATAATTGTCGTGAGAGGGGAATTTATTTAATTGGTTCCATTAAAGATACTAGATCCTCTGCCCTGATACATTCAATCAAGAGAGGAATTCAAATGTTAAAACCAAATAATTCAAAATTGCAAGACTTTATTTCACTAAATTATAGGTTCATAATGAACTATTTCTCTGACTTAGATTTATTTAAAAGGATTCTAAATAAAGGAGAAAGAAGTTGCATTTTCAATTGTAAGAGAGAAATTAAAATGATTAGAGAGAATGGAATTAAAAAAGAAATATCTAGTTATTTTCCTCTAAATTTTTATGCTTTTTATTTAAAAACTACATTGTATGATGCTCCTTGCAGGATAGAGTTTTTTACGGATGAAGAAGAATCCATATTTGAAACCATGTCCCAAGCAGACTTGATAAGTTCAATCATTCTACCGATAGCAGGATATAACGAGCATTATGGACTCCCAGTTCCACAAATAGAAGCACATAAAAGAGCAGTTTTCAGATCTCAAGAAATTGATTTGATCTTTAAAAGTATAATAAGAAATTTGAACAATCAAGGGATATATCTCTTAGAAAAACGAAGATCACGTAGACCTTTTTGATATATTTTATATTTCTAATCTGTTTAACAAAATATCCTCAAAAAAGAAGTGAATTCTTTCAAGATGAGTGTTGATATAACCTAAATCAAGTATTTTTTCATATAACACGTCTAAATTCGTAATAGAAGAACAAATATAATAAATATAACATTTATGAGAAGTGTTAAGATATTCTTTTACTTGATTCAAGAACTTTAAAAGGAGTTCATGACCTTTTTTTCCACCATCGAATGTATAATCTTTTTTATAATTCATATTTCCTTCATGCATCTCAATGGAAGGCAAATATGGAGGGTTAAACATGACAATATCAAACTTTTTCCTTAATTTTTGAGGAAATGCATTAAAAAGATCAGATATCATGAATGTTATTTTTCCAGTAATGTTGTTGAGTTTAGCATTATGCCTTGCACATATTATAGCATTTGGAAGTATATCAGAAGCAAAAACTTTATATGTATAATTGTTATATTTTTTCTTCATTAACTCTAAAAATATGGCAATAATACCTGTTCCAGTTCCCATATCTAAAATATATTTTACATCTTGAGGTTTTAATCCATCAAAAGAACTTGGAGTAATTTTTTTTTTAAAATAATCGATTATCAAGTAACTATCTTCTTTGGGAGCATATACATCTTCAAATAATACAGAAATCATTGGATCCTTAATAGTGATTGTAAAAACTCCTCCAGATACATTAATTCAAGTTTTTTAAATAATCATACAAACTATTACTAAGATTTATGAATTCATTTACATTATACTCGAAAACTTTTTTATTTCTAAGATTTATTGAATTTAAAATATCCTTAAATTTTAGTTTCTCAATTTTATTATTAGTTATTTTTTTAAAAAACAATTGCAAAGCATTAAGCATGCTTTTATTTTTATATGGCATTATTTCTGCCACAAATCTTAAAAAAAATTTTCTTCCTTCTTCTTTAACCAAGAATGGATTAATATTTTTTTTAGGTTCAAATTTAATTAATGATAATTCGATGCTTGGCTTAGGATAAAAAGAGGTGTTTGGTATTTCGAATTTTTTAATAGGTTTCAAGAATGCATTAAATCCTATTGTAATCCTTGAACGCGTTTTATAATTGTTTAGATTAAATATCCTATCAGCAATAGATTTTTCAACAATGAGAACTCCAATAGGAGCATTTTGTTTGAAAAAAAATTTCTCTAAAATTCGACCCGTGATTGTATAAGGAATGTTAGATATTATTTTATCATGTAATGGAGGTTTAATTTTGAGGATATCTTCATTATATAAAAAAATGTTTGCATTTTTTGTAAATTTCTTTTTAAGAAATTGAAAAAGCTTGCTATCAATTTCATATGCATGAACTTCTCGAGAATATTTAGCAAGTTCTTGAGTTAATACGCCTAAACCGGCTCCTATTTCTAAAATAATATCATTGGATGATAGTTCAGCTTCTTGAATTATTCGTTTTAAAACATCGTCATTTACTAAGAAGTTTTGTCCTAATTTTTTATTAGGCGTGATATTTAATTTTTTAAGGAGAGAGATGGTTCCACTTAAATTCATTTCATTCATTCATATTTTTGAGTTTTAGAAAATAAGTAATACTTAATTCCTTCTCGTTGAAGTTCTTTTACAATTCTTTGAGCGATTAATTTTATTGGATTGGCAATGCTGGTTCGCTCTGACAAATCCTTAAAATTCTCAAACTTTTTTCGTTGTCTTTCTTCTAAAATTTCCCACATGTGCTTTTGCCCTATTCCTGGAAGTAGTTTAAGAGCATGCATTCTTGGCGTTATTGAAGTAGAATTATTAAAAAAATCGATGAATTCTTTTTCATAATTAACAATTTCGCTTTCAAGAACGGGCAATAAAAGAGCTTTTGATGTAGTAGTTAAATCATTATAGTCAATTTTTTTAACAACATCAATCAATTTATTTTGTCGAACAAATTCTTCATAAGTAGCTTTTTCTTGAACTTGTAAATCCGAATCTTTATTGATTTTAACCTCATAGAGAACAAAATCAGGAAAAGTTATAACTTGAGCTATTGGTGTTCTTGACCAAGTTGGTTTATCTTCTTCTGGATGACCACGTGGAAGTACATCTAAAATTACTACTTCTCGAAAACCTTTTATGAATTGTCTTTTCTTTCTTGAACCTTTTCCTTTGTAACCTCGTCTTTGAGATTTTCTCTTGTAGATGTCCCGTCTTCTTTCCATAAACACCAATTTTTAAATTAATTTTTATCAAAATATTCATTTTGCAATTATATTTTTTTAATATACCCCTTATTTAAAATGCGTTCTCATTAGATTTAAAACAACATGAATTTATAAAGTCTTCGTTAGATGATTTATAAAAAGGGATTATTTTGAAGAATTTTATCAAGATGTTTTTAATTCTTCGATTTGGTATAAAAGTTCTTGCAATTCATCATCTGTCATTGTTTTTCCAATGACACTCTTATCCAGAATTGACCTTAATTCCGGTATTGTTATTGGATTTATATTTACTATGTCTGTAGCATACAATTCCTCAATCCCATATTTTTCGATTAAGAATTTTTGAATTTTTATGGCATCTTTATCGCTCATCTTAGAAAATTTATTCACATAATTATAGGTTATCTCCTGAAAATGGGAAAGTCCTTCCTCCGGATCGATCTCTTCCATTTTTTCTTTAACTTGTTCCATTATCTTTTTAACTTCAGGAATAGAAACAATTCTTTCACTTATTTTTCTACCAGACATGATAATCAACCGCTAAAAATTAATTTTGAACTTGATTCATGGAACTGTAATTCAATCTTATATGTTCTCGTCCTAATATCAACTTTTTTTTTGATTTTCCTAATTTCACTTCAACTTCATAACAACGCCCTCGTTCTCCAACAATCGTTCCAACAAGTCCGTGGTATCTTCTATGTGGCATACCTCTCTTATGTTGGGAGGGATCAGTAATAATATCGACTTTATCTCCTATTTTATAATCAATCAGATATTTTTCAACGGATCCTAGTCCTCTCTTCCGGACATTTTTTCTGTGTCTTCGTCTACACTTACTCCTGTATCCTTTATGGAGAGTAATTTTAATCACCTTGAGAATTTATAATAGTAATAATTGATAAAAATTACTTGTTTTCCTTGAATTAATTTAGTAAGAATATGTATGATTGTTTATTTAGTTTATGATTTAACTTATTTTAAACTTTATAATCTATTTCAATAACATCCAAATATTTACAAATTAATGGCATCTTAAATATTTCAGAAAAAGAGGGACTAGTCCTACCTTTATCACCATTAATTAATTCTTTAATGTATGTCCCTCCTTGTGTTTGAATAATAAATTCAAAAAGATTAGGTTTTAAGTATTTACCTTTTATTTCATATATTGTTTTTTCACGGATTTTATCAGCTCTTCGATGAGAAACCCTTGTAGGTGTCCTCTGCCGAATTTTTTTACCTACTAGCTCATCAATTAATATTTTTAATAGATTTGAAAATTGTTCCTTGGTCAACTTGTTTTCCGATTGTACGATGGCCTGATAAGTTTTTTTAGTGGTTTCAGCACGCTCTTTTAATGATATAACTTCTTTTTTATTACTAAACCTTAATCCATGAATTTGTATCTTTTTCTTTAATTTTTTATTTACTTTCTTTTCTATTTGCTTCAAATCTATTTTTCTTACTTTAGGATTTTTTAATTCTAAGATAAAAGGTCTGCCATTTCCAAGCATTCTAACATCCATATCTTCTCTCCCAGCGCCGTGAAACTTTGAACCACTTGCCTTGGCTTGATTAATAAATTCTGAAGATATTAGTTCTTCTATGCTAGTCTTGTATTGTTTTCCCGTATAATCACATTCAGAGCAACCTTCTCCCCTGCATTTATTACACAACCAATGGGTTTGGGGAATACCCTTAATAAACTTGTTGTACCGCCCATATATGAAAATCGATTTGATCAAGACCTCAACATTAAAAGAATCCCAATTAAGGTGAAAAATTATCGTGATGTCCGGATTTTGGAACATTGTAGGTTTTTTAAAAATTTGGGATAACCTTTTCCCAATTTCTCTATTAAAATGTCCTTTGAAAGATTCAGAACCCGAAATGTTAAATTTTGATTTGAAAGTGTCTTCGTTATCAACAATTTGGCCATCTAAGGTAGTTCCTACTAAAAAGTTATCAAATTCTATATCTTTCACTTTATTGATGACAGCTTCTAAGTATTTATTTAAATCTAAAAATATCCCATGACATAAATGGCATTCATTAGAATTAACGGGCATTTTCACTGAAAAGCCTTCTTTCTCTAAAACTTTTTGTGCTGGAATATAACCTGCATTTTCTGCTAAAATTTTTAAATTTTCAACAATTTCTGGATTTTTTTCTTTATTGAGAAGTAATTTCTCATGCAATTGCATTGTTAAAGATAACAATAAAGCTTTTCCCCGTTCAAGATTAGTAGTATTAGTAGCTAGTAGAGAAAACATTCGACCTAAACAATGAATGCAAAGAAAATACTCATTGTAAATTTTCAAAATCGTATCGAAAATGCTCATGTTCAGTTAGCATAAATTAAGCGTTGTTTATGTTTTTAATGGTTTTCGATTATTTAAGGCATCATTGAAAAGATTTTAAAATGACAATTTATTTTTCTATTTAATTTTTAAATTAATGACCAAGTATTACCTAACAATCTGGTTAATACTTTTCTCTTTTAAAAACAGAGTGGTTAATTTTATGACAGAAAAGAAGATTGGATATGTAAAATGGTTCAATGATAAAAAAGGGTACGGTTTCATCACCACT
>CAZIEC010000028.1:17415-21032 GCA_964538145.1 uncultured archaeon | reverse complement strand
TATTTATTTTGTATAAAATTTATCAAAAATATTCTTTATTACAAAAAATAAAATCAAAACTAGGTTGGGGATCAAAACTTTCTTTAGAATATTTGCAACAATTCCCTGCCATAAATTGTGAAAATCTAAATATTTATGCTGGTAGAAAATTAATAGTAGATTCAGTTTCTCTTAAATTAGAACATGGAAAAATATTAGGAATATTAGGAGAAAGTGGTGCAGGTAAATCTACATTTGTTAAGGGGCTATTAGGAATGAGGAAAATTTCAGGTTTTTGCCAAATTTATGGTTTTGATATGAATAAAAGAAATGCTAAAAAAATCAGACCAATATATGGTTATGTTCCACAAGACTTGAGTAAATTGTACCATAATTTCACCGTAATGGAAAACCTGTTGTATTTTGGAGGTCAATATGGGTTAATTGAAAAGGAGATCATTTCAAGAGGAAGGAGAATCTTAAGAAGCTTGGAGATCTCTGATAAAGAGAATGAATTAGTAAAAAATTTGTCCGGTGGCCAAAAACGACGAGTAAGCATAGCAGTTGGCTTGATACATGAACCAATATTCTTAATTTTAGATGAACCAACATCGGGCTTGGATCCAATAATAAGGGAAAACCTTTGGTTGACTTTAACCAAGATAAATGAACAATATAACACGACTTTAATCGTTATAACTCATTATCCTGAAGAATCAAGGTTCTGCCATTATGTAGCAATATTTGGAAGAAAAAGAGGAATGATTGATTTTGGAAGACCTAAAGAATTGTTAGAACAATTACCAGGAAAAGGTCGCTCAATTGAAGTTACATTCAAGGAAGTTAAAGAAAATGTTATTAAGGACCTAGAAAGATTAGAACGCATCGATAAAGTTTTGGAGAATAAAGCTGGAACCGATTATTCAATATTCACGGATTTAAATTTGGAAGAATTAAAAGAGGTAATCGAGAATATATTTGGAGAAAATTCAATAGAATTAATGAAACAAATAGATGCTAAAATGGAACAATATTTCAGATATAAAGCAATGGAGGTGCCAAAGATTGAAGAGTTATGATAAATCTGAATTAGAAAAGCTGCGAGAAAAGATTTTAGAGGCTATAAGAGGGTCTCGACGCTTTTGGATGACTTATAGGGAAAATACTTTTGGAATCGCATCAATTTTAAACTTGATATATAAGAGATCTTTTATTGAAGTATTGTTTTTCACCAAAAAAGACATGGAAGAAAAAGGTTTGCCTCCAATCAAAATATATTCTCCATTAGAAAAAGAAATAGACTTTAAAGAATTGACAGAAAGTCCAGATTTCGATGATGATGGCCTTGTTAGCCCCAGAAAAACGTTAAACCGGCTGCGAAGATTAATCAGAAGAGAATTTCAAAAACATGTAGCTCGTTTAGAAAAAGAGGTTAAATTATTAGATGATTTATATGAGAATTACCAAATTGGAACCTTTCCATATTACCGTGAAGTCAGGATCACGTTTCCTGATTTTTTCGTAGAATTGAAAATAAATTTCGAAAAATACCCCCTCTTGCCAATTTTTGAATTTTCAATGACATTATCAAAAATCTTAAGTGAAAAAGAGTTTAGTGAAACTGAATTCATAAAAAATTGGAATGAAAAAAATCCCCCTCACGTCCATGAAGTAATTGATGAGATTACTAAGATAATTTGCGAAAAACTACAATTAAAACCTTTAGAAAAAGACTCTCAATTTTTAATCATTGATAATGTTTCCTTAAAAGATGGAGAAATAAAGAACATATCATTTAAGATTCATAGAGGAAAATCTATTGGCGTGATCTTGGAAGAGGAACAAATAGAAAAGAAAGATTTTAGAATAGAATTACTAAACTTGTTTGAAGCCATTGCTGGGAAAAATAAAAATTATACCGGAAACATAAAAATTTTTGGAAAAAGTATAGAAGATGTCCCAGAAAGCATATTAAAACGAATATTCATAATTCCAGAAGCTTATGAGTCAAATATCGTTAATCTAAAAGTGAAAAAAGCCATTAAATATAAATTAGATTTGAAAAAAATTCTTAAAGAGCGAACTGAAAATTTAGAAAAAATGATAAAAAGAGCAGATTTAGCACCTAGCATCGATACCATGATGAAAGGTGTATTCAAAATTAGCAGAACTCCATTTAGGAAGGTTAAAAAGTTAGTAGATATGGCGTTAGATTCGACTGGATTGAGCTTTAAAAAGAACTTGAAATTTTCTGAACTAACTCCCTTGGATTTCTTACAGTTTTCAATAGCTCGTGCACTCTTACAAAACCCCATTATCATTGCATTTTTAATTCCTTTTGGTATCTTGAATAAATTTGATTATGATAAATTCAATAGATACATCACTGATATAAAAAAAAGGTTTCACATGATATTGATGTTTCATGGCCCAGAAGAAATTGTCTCTAACTGCGATCAAATCCTCACGATAACAAAAAGAGTATCCAAAATAGGTTCTATTGATGATTATATGGAAGAATTGCCTCAATATGGCGAGATTTTTACTTTAGAATTATCAAATCCGAAACCTGAATTAATTCAAAAATTTTTCGAACTCAAAGATGAAGCCTTAATTGTTGAACAAAGAAAAAATGAAAAATATAAACTCTTCATAAAAGAGGATCCAAATAAAATGATTTTAAAATTAATAAGAATTTTTGGTCCAAATTTATTTAGCTTTAAAAGATCAAAAGCTACTTTAAGTGAATATTTAGAATATGTTCAATATATCCAAAGTTAATAATTAGAGAGAGGTGTAAATTTTGTTTAAGAATTTGTATATAATTGGAAAAAATGGAATTTTATTGTATTCCAAAGATTTCGCAGAAGAAAAATTCGATGTAAACTTGCTAATTGGTTTCTTTACATCAGTTGCTAACTTTAGCAGTGAAGCGCTTGGGACCATAGTAAAAACAATAGATTTAGGAGAAAATAATAAATTAATCCTCGTACCCATACCAGATGAAGAAATACTTGGAGCTGTAATCGTGAATTCTAATGACAATGATGGATTAGTAAACAGGATAATGAGAAACATATTACAAGAGTTTATCAATGAATATGCTCCAGATTACAAGCCTGAAAGAATTCATCCGGAAGAAATGGAGAAAATAATAAGTTCTAACCTAAGAGGGAAAGTAATACAATCTACAATCAAACGATTGTTATTATCTTGGTTGATCGTGGCACCATTATCTTACCTGCTTGTACTATTAAGCATTAATGCTACTACTTTCATTTATGTTGGTTTAGACCTTGATACGTTATTGACACCAGATCAATTATTTACCAGATTCATGCCTGCTTTAATCTTGTTATCAACGATCAACATCATAATATTATTCTTGCTCCCAAATTTGATCATAGGTTATCTCTTGCTGTACAGAAGAATCTCAATAATTAATTCGTTCATATTCTTAGTCGTGACAATTGCTTTATATCTTTATTCGTTTGAACCAAATTTTGCTTACATTATTATAGGCCAATTGCCATTAACGTTCTTTTTCTCGTTATTTTTCTTATTCATGGGCATGAGATATTCTTCTAAGAGATTTTTGAAAAGATAATTCATCTAATTTTCATTTTTTAATTTTTTAA
>CAZIEC010000028.1:6816-17315 GCA_964538145.1 uncultured archaeon | reverse complement strand
TCTAAGAGATTTTTGAAAAGATAATTCATCTAATTTTCATTTTTTAATTTTTTAAAATGATTTATTAATGTAAGAGTAAAATAAGAATAGTTATTTTTATATTACAACATCTTCCATTAATATAATTAATGTTTCCATTAATCTTATCGATTTTTAAGCCAAAAGAAAGTTTTTAAATTTAAAATTTTGTACTATGATGTCAAAATTTTTCATATATTTGTACTAAAATTTTTAATTCAAAATTTCGATATATTATTTGTTTAAATCGAAAAAATTAGATGAGAAACTAGCCGTTAATTTAGAGAATATATTGATATTTTCTCCCCATCTGCAGAAAAGTAGTAATGGATTTTAAAATAATCCTTGAAAAATAACGGGGGTAAATAGAGGCGCGGAGATCTCAAGAGTTTTCAGCCATTTTCACTTTAGTTTTACATCCATCTGAAATTTTACCATAAATAATAAAATTAAAAACTTTAAATGCATTGGAGGTGTTTAGACTTCACCAATATACTCATAGTAGAAGATGATACGGATCTACAAAAATTATTCAGAATGATCCTTAAAAATTACAATTACACTATAATCGGTATCGCTAACAATGGAAATGAAGCTCTCGAAAAGTTTAAACACCTGAAAAATAAAACTGACATCATTCTCATGGACCACAGAATGCCCGGAAAAAATGGTCTTGAAACCACGGCAGAAATCCTAAAAATAGACCCCAAGGCAAAAATCATTTTTATAAGTGCTGATACCTCTATTAAAGATGCAGCCTACTCTCTTGGTGCTCGTGGTTTTGTCGAAAAACCATTCAGCATCAATAAATTAATTAAAGAAATTAATAAAAATAATTAAATTAGATTTGTTCTCGAAATTTTAAACTAATCTTTCTAAAATGGATGAATGACTAATCTTTACTCAAACATTGAAAAGAGATATGATAAAAATCATACATGTCTATATTAAAGACAGTGAGCTTGTAATTTTTTAATTGAAGAATGTAGTACCCCTCTTAAACTAATTTTTTTAGGTTAATCATTAAAAAATTTATAGATTTAGAATACCATTTCTTTTTATCTAAAAAAACCAAACCGTAGTAATGCTCATTTGATAAAGCTGAAAGTACATCTCTATAGCAAAAAGAATTGTGAATCCTAATAAAAACCAACGATTATTTATTATTTTCCAAATTCCTGGAATTTCCCAAAGAATTCGATTTCCGCTCTTATATTTCCATTTTAAGATCTGATGTATTACAATCCCTCCAATAAATCCATATAAAGGAACAATGAAAAAATCATAACCATCCTTGGAAAATATTAAAGCTATTAATGTTATCGCAGTACTGATTAATACAGATGCCAAAAAATTAAATGAGGGGTTTATAAATCCTTTCATTAGGAAAATAAAACACGAAATAAAGAGAATTACAATCCCAAAATATTGATTCATATAAACTAAAGAAAGATTTGGCTCTTTTGAGATTGTCATGATTAAAAACATCATCTGATTTACAATAATAAATAATATCGAATTAGAACCCCACAAATAAAACCAAAAAGTACCATCTTTAAGAGGAACACGTTCATCTTTTTTACCACCAAGCCACCGAAGTTTTTCAACATCACGAAAAATTAAAAGCAAGAAACCAATTAAAAAACAAAAGTAAATAGAATATTCTTCTATCTTATTTCACCTAAATTTTTAACTTTTATGAGAATATAATACAAAATCATCAATAATAATGCCATTATGGCTGATTATTTTAACATTTAATGACTTTCCGTTAAATTCAAACTTGCAATAATGAAACATGATTGCACTTTTTATCAAAAAAGGTGATTCATTTTGAATATTAATGTCCAATTCTGCACCAGCTCCAGCAGAGATTATGTAAGTCAAATTCTCAACCCTTAATCGAGCATAATGATGATGATGTCCTGCCAAATACATATCTACATTGTATTTTTTGAACAATGCTTCAAATTTATCAGCCACTCTCGAATTCCTTCCATCAACATCATATATGGGATGATGTCCATAAACAATAACCCAATCAACCTTGCTACTTTTATTTGCAGCATCTAACCATTTTTCTACATCTTGTAATTGGGATGGCGTCATCTCACCTTCATTTGTATCAATTGAAATAAACGCAACATTGCTGTAATTGAAAGCATAATAATTCTCCTTATAAGGAAAGTTTACATATGTTTTATAGGTCTTACCTTTATCTGGAATAATTGTATATTCATCCCATTCATGATTTCCAATTCCGATCATGTAAGCCGCTCCAATAGTAGCACAATTTCTAATATCATAAAAAAAGCGATCCCATTGCCAGTAATCAGTCGGACTCATTACAATATCCCCTACATTAATAATGAAGTTAGGACTTTCTTCGACCACTCTTCTCATTATTTGAGGAAATTCACTAATACCAAAAAAATCAGGTCTATTATCACCCATTACACATATTTTGAAAGGACCCGAATCAGGCGCAGTTCTAAACTCATGAATTTTATTAATGTATGGTAAACTTATCATCCCATCTGAGCAATTTAATTTCCAGTAATAGGTTGTATTTGCCTTTAAATGAGTTAATTTGAAAAAATGCAACATTGATGCATTAATTTCTTGAATTCTTTCCGTTAATGATAGGTTTTCTCCGTAATTTAACGTTAATTTACATTTATATGGAGTGCCACACGATATTCCCATGTTATAACGAGGGTCATCTATATAGCTCAAGTATGGCCACAATAATCCAGGCCTGAAAGTCCATGGCCCTAATTGAAAAATTTGCATCACTCCGATTAATCCTCCAATGATCGCTAAGAGAGCGATACATTTCTTCATTTGAATTGAACGAATATTATCAATTCTTTCCTCCTTGAAACTCATTAAGTAAAAAATAGATTATTACTTAAAATAAATCTTCAGTTTTTTATATTAATAAATTACCCCCAATCTCTCGCTTCTCTCAATTCCTAACCTTTTTTAAAATCAATCCAAATTTTAAATAAGAAAATATTCCAATTCTGATAATTCAATTATAAGAAAATTTAAAATTTCACTATTAATTTTCGAAACTATCTTAATTAAATTCTTAAAATTTGTTTAAAAAACAATAATTAGATGATAAAAAACATAGGTGAAGAATTCTAATGAGCTATAAATTACCGGATGAAAAAGATCTCGAAGCCATGATTGGCATAGTCGGTAAAAAATATGCCACGAATAATAAAGCCATCACTGCCTCATATCTCGCTAAATCTGTAATGGGACTCGAATCCCAAATCCCAGACATCGTCGTTCGCCCTAAACATGTGGAAGAAATTAGAAAAATCCTCCTATATTGCTCCCAAGAAAAAATTGCCGTCAGTCCAGTCTCTGCCGGATTATCCGGTGGATTCGCTTGCCCAACCATAAAACCAGGTGGAGTACTCCTCGACCTTTCTCGAATGAATAGAATTATCGAAATCGACGAGAAAAACCGATTCGCCATAATCGAGCCTGGAGTAACAAATGGACAATTATGGTCGTATATGCATCGAAATTTTCCAGATTGGGCGCCTCCTATCGCTGATGGGGCTCCACCTGCAGCTACAGTTATGGGAGATGCCATTGATCGAGGTTTTTCTTTATACACGAGCAGTGTTGGACCACAAGGCGATAATTTCATGTGCGCAGAAATCGTGTTCCCTAATGGTGATGTGTTAAGAACTGGAAGCTGGGCTTTACCAACTGCAAAACCATTCTATAAATACGGTCTGGGCCCGGACATGTGGTCCTTTTTGATGGGATCTCAAGGTACGATGGGAGTCATCACTAAAGCAGCTGTTAAAATTTATCCACATCCCAAGCATAAAACTGTAGTGGCTTGGGGAATGAGCAATCCTTACGACATGCAAAATTTAACACTTGAAGTCGGAATGCAAGAATTTGGAATTGCTCATAACACCGTAATGGTACAAGGTGGAAACTATCCCTTAGTCATGACTCGCTGGCCGAAGGATAAAATCCCACATAATTATGAATTTTATGAAAGCATAGGCGTACCACGCTGGTGGATGAATTGGGAGTGCTGGGCGCAGACAAAGGAGGAATTGGATTATGTAGTTAACCGAATAAACAAGATGGCAGAGGATTACAAGAAGAATCGTGCGAAAGATCCCGATGCGATGAAGCCTTGGGAGCTCCATCCGAAGCAAATCGCCAGTCGATTAAAGAAACCAAATAAGATTGCCATTCCTTACTCATTCTGGGAGGCAGGATATGCTTGTGCCTCAATCTAGACCAAGCACCTGAGTCTTATTCATAACATGGTATACTCCTTGGAATGAGTGCGCACATTTCGCAGAAATGTATTGCAATGCGATGGAAAAGCATGGATTCCCACCAGTGATGTGGATTGCTAGTATTGAAAGATGTAGGCAAGCAATTTGCATGCCAATCGTATGCTTTGACAGCACTAAGGAAGAGGATTTCGAGCGAGTGCAGGACCTTAATAGAGAGACCACCGAGTATGGTTTGAAGCAAGGATGGTTGAACTATAGGCCGGATCCTTACGTTCACATTGAGGCTTATTATCAAGCAGGGATGTACTGGAAGTACTTAAGAGCCTTCAAGAAATTGGTTGATCCTAACATGATAATGCATCCAGGGAGGTTAGCTTTACCATAATTAAAAAAGGAGGGAAGAAAAAAATGGCAAAAACAGGAATGGAAAGGTTAGAGGAATTAAAACCTCAGATTTTTAAATGCATCCATTGTAAAGCATGCAGGTTTGCTTATTCTGGTGAACCTAGCAGAAAAGGAATTGGTGAATACACGGGAAAAACCGGGAGGACTTTTCTATTTGAAGGCATGGTAGATGCTTGCCCTGCTGGAATTGAATATGGTTGGGAAGCATTTTGGAATGCTGGAAAAATCTGGATTGCACGCTCCATATTAAGTGGAGATTTAGAGTTTTCAGAAGAAGTTCGCGATGTCATAATGCCTTGCATTACGTGCGGTCAATGTTCTGCCCAATGTGAAAACAAGATACCGACAGTAGATGTAATAGAAGCACTTAGAGCCGCTTGCGTGGAAGCAGGCGTTCCCATGATAGAGAAGCATCAATTAGTTGATAGACTTGTTAAAGAGCTGAACAATCCTTATGGTGGTAAGGCAGAAGAGAGATTTAAATGGGCAAAAGATGCTGGATTGGAAAAGTATATTGATAATAAAGACGCAAAAATTGGCTATTTTGTAGGATGTACTGCTTCTTATCGCCAGATTGAGGTTGCCGTGGCTACAGCAAAGCTTTTCGAGAATCTAGGCATGGATTTTACATTAATTAGTGATGAAGTTTGCTGCGGAAGCCCTTTCTTCAGGATAGGAGCTGTTGATACTGCTCAAGAGTTAATGAACAAGAATTTGGAATATTTTAAAAACTTAGAGATGGTTTACTTTTCTTGTGCTGGTTGCTATAGAACATTTACGATAGATTATCCAAAATGGATGCCAGAAGGAGCAAAATTACCATTTAAGACTAAACATGCTTTTGAATTAGTTGCTGATTTAGTTAAGGATGGCAAGATAAAATTCAAGCCTAATAAGGAATTAAAGGGAAAAGTAGTCACTTATCACGATCCATGCCATACTGGCAGGCATTTTGCGATTGATATGGAGCAAGAAATGATCAGGAGATCAAAAAATCTCATGTTTGACATGCGAAAGATTAATAAGATGATAGAAGATTGGTATGAGATTCCTAGAGTTATTCTTAAAAAACTTGAAGAGGATGTTGGAATCGTATTCAAAGAAATGTATAGGATTAAGTTAAATAGCATGTGCTGTGGAGCTGGTGGAGGCGTTAGGGCGGGTTATCCGGATTTCAGCTTGAGGACTGCAAGCTTGAGGTGCGATGAGGCTAACGCAATAGGTGCTGACATCTTAACCACCGAATGTCCGTTCTGTTGGAGGAATCTCAGCGATGCTAATGAGCTATATGAGCACGGAATGAAAGTTATGGGCATTTTACAAATGATTACGGAATATAATCTATTAGACATCTTGCAGAAGCCTGATAAATCGGATTTCTTGAAGCCTTCTAATCGATTAGAATAAATCAATTCATTATTTTTATTTTTTCTTTCTTTTAAAAATATTTAAGTTAAATTAGATTATTCTTTTTTTTTCCAAAACATAAAAAATGATCATGAGAAAACAAATCATCAAAAAAAGGGCAAAAAATTAATTTAAGAAATATAAAAGGATATTTATATTTACTAAAAATTTTTCAATTATTATGTTAATTACTTTAAATAGCTTTAGTTTCTGATTTCTATTCTCTTCTTATGGTAATTAACAGTTATCATTTCTTATATTTGGCATACCACTCAATAAAATTAAAGCCTATCTTTTCAAAAAACGCCATTATCCAACCCAGAATGATTTCAATAGATGGTGGGTTAGGGCTTTCTTCACATAATATTTCTTCTACTTCCTCGATCGAACCTGAACTCTCATAAAGTGCCATCCAATATAACACGTCCCTTTCTGAATATAAATCATATGTACCTCTTGTATGAATGTTATGCTTATAAAACCAATCCGTATAATTTTTGCCTTCTCTATATAAATGTATAATGAGTGAATTTCTAATGTCATCAACAGTTGGAAGATCTTCAATTCTCTTTTTATAATTTTCAGCTTCTTCGTTAATTTTAGCTATATCAATCATTTCTTCCTTATTCTTTTTTCCTTCAAAATTTTCTATATCAGGATTTTTGTCCATATTTAAAACCTCCTCTCAAGCAATAAATTTGGTATTGTAAAATTTTTTTGATGATGGTAAAAGAATCATGAAAATATTTAAATCTTTTCCTATAATAAAAATGCTACTAAATCAGCAAATTTGAAAAATCCATATTTTTTTTCTTATCTTATATAAGATTAATAGGTTAATTAAAAATTAACACGTGCTTCTTTAGTTTTAAATAAACATGTTAAAGCAAATTTTTATTGATAATATCTTATAAAATTAATAACGTTGGTTAAACATCTTTAATTTATCCTTTATTCAAGAAATTGAGCTCGATTTTTTGAAATATTATTTGATGGGAGATTTTAAATCTAATTTTCATGATAAATAGGAATCATGATCAAATGCAATATACAAAAAAGTATGTATTTTTTTGGTAAATATTTATATTCATTAATAGTCTATCAATTTTTTAAAGCAATTCTCATGAAATTCAACAAATTCAAATTAAATTTCAAATAATTAAAGTGGTGTATTAATTAATGAATAAGAAAAAATTAATCCCTATTATCGCAATTATTATCATTTCAATAGTAGCAATTAGTTTGATACTAGTTAATATAAAGATTATTATAACTGGTCCACCAGAAACACCATATCCCGGGGCTAGGAAGGAAATAATCGTGGGTAGTGCTAACGATTTTTATGATAGTGAAGTAGAAGACTATAGTGGTGGAAATGATGCGACTTTTGAAAAAAGTCAAGGTAATTGGACATATTCAGGGACACCTAATTCTGTTTCTGGTCATAGCACGTTAATGAATTATATTACTAATGGTTCCATATTCATTCGTCCATTAGATAAAGATTACATGATTGGAGCTTTTACTCTGAATTATTCTGCTTATTATGGGCTTAAGAATTATGCATATTATAATTTTACGGCAAATGTATTTATTGCTAGTGATTCGCCGATAAATGGTACAGGAGTTTTCATTTTTTTACAATGGTTAAATTCAACTGGAGGTGTCGTAAGGGTAGATCAATCCATTTCTGTTAATTCTACAATTGGTCAATGGTTTTCTATAAATGTAGCAGGAGTATGCAATAATGATACTGGAAATGAAATTTCAGAATTAAAGGTAGATTTATACGTGGAAGGAGCTTTTAATAAAAGTATTTTTGATGGTGTATATTTTGATGATTTAATAATGGAAACGTGGATTTCTGTTAATGTTACAAATCCAACCGATCCGAATCCTCCACATAACAAGAAAGATTCAGATGGATTTCCGGCTCAAGCTTTACAAGTATATTGGATTTTGAAGAGGCATGGTTATACAGATGATAAAATTTTTTTCATGTTATATCATAAAAACGATAATGTCATAGATATAGATAAATTCGATGCAATTGCCAATGATTTGACTAATGCTTCAATCGACGTTGAAAATGATGATGTTAATGCCAGTAGATTCAAGCGAGAGCTTAATGTTTCCATTGCTGGCTCATTTGCTTCAAAATTAAAGCCTAATGATCAATTAATCATTTTCATGACAGATCACGGTTCAAATCAGGTATTAAAGGATGGGAATGCTACTTTTCATTTTGAAGCAGATAATAGTTACATCACGGAATTTGAATTCTATAACTTAGTTAAACAGATACCGTGTGAAAGGATGATGATAAATGTTGACTGCTGTTTTAGTGGGAACTTTCTTAATGAAAATAAGAACATTGGAGCCAGCTGGTACGATCTTCCAAACTGTTTATTCATAAGTGCTTCATCTAATGTTTTTTCATGGTATTGGATTGATAATAATAATGGAGATGGATTTGCTGGCTCATGGTTTTTTCATCCATTTTGGGATCAATTAGATAAGAATAGTACAATCATTAATGCGTTCAATTTTGCAATTAACTTCATTCCATAGCAACAGTTTAGGCCAATGGCAGCAATTCAAGCTCCTTTGATGCAAGATAATTTAGGGATAAATGGTACTTGGAGTTTTAATAGTAATAGTACTCGATTATAAATAGTTTTTTAAAGTTTTTTATTTTTTATTTTTTTAAATAATTTTCTAATAAATCGAATATTTCCTCTAATTCATGTAGAGTTGGTAAAAAAGTTAATCTAAAATGTTCTTTTCCAAGAGTTCCGAAACCACTTCCAAAGACTGTACATATGCCTGTTTCTTTAAGCAATGAAATTGAAAAATCCTTGTCATCTTTCCATTTAGAAAAACCTTTGAGATCAATTTTAGGAAATAAATAAAAAGCGCCATCTGCATTGACACAATCTATGCCCTCAATTTGTTTTATTCTCTTAAACGAATAATTTCTTCTTTCTTTTAATTTTGTGACCATTTTTTTAGTGTGATCACCAGGGTTTCTTAACGCTTCTAAAGCAGCATATTGTGCTACTGAGTTCGCACATAAACGAGCTCTTGCCATTTTTTGAACCCCTTCCTTAAGCTGTTCTAATTGGTTTTCTTGATCATGGAAATATATATATCCTAATCGCCATCCAGTTGTTAGATGTGCCTTAGAAAATCCATTGAGTCCAATTATTGGGACATCATCAGCATGAATTGCAGGACACGAAAATTTCTTTTCAAAAACAATCTCATCGTAAATTTCATCAGATATAACTAGTAAATTATGCTCACCAGCGATATCAATTATCTCTTTAATTTTTTTTTCACTAAAAAGACTTCCAGTAGGGTTATTAGGAGAACTAATGAGGATAGCTTTTGTTTTTCTTGAAATTTTTTTTCTTAGATCGTTTATATCAGGATTCCAATTGTTATTCTCATTTAATTTATATTCAACCGGAATTCCGCCAAAAAATTTAGCATAATTAATATATACTGGATAACTAGGCCCTGGAATCAGGATTTCGTCATTATTTTCTATTAAACTCGAAAAAACAAAAAATATTCCTTCAGTAACTCCAGAAGTTATTAAAATATTATCTTGAGTTAATTTTAAACCGTATTTCTTTTCTTGATCTCTACAGATTTCTTTTCTTAGTTCTAATATTCCTAAAGAATCCACATAATAATTATAGCCTGAATATATGGCTTTTGATAAAGCATCTAAAATATATCGTGGTGTTTTGAAATCGAATATAAGAGGATCTCCTATATTAAGATAGTGGATTTTTTTACCTCTTTTTTTCAATTCTTCAGCAATAATCGCAATATCTCTTATGGCATATTCTAAATATCTAATTCTTTCAGCTAACATGAATTATAAAACTTGAATTGCTAATTTAATTTTATTTTCAAATTTATTATGAAAATTTTTTAAGTATAGTGAAAGAGAAGATACTAAAAAAATAACACGAAATTTTCATTCACATTTTTAAACTATTTTTTTATTCAACATGTTAAAAATGAAAATTAGCAATTTTTTTTAACATAATTGCGTTGTTTTTTATGAAGAAATGAAAAAGATTTGATTAATGCCAACCAAAATGTATTAGAAGGTGGAATCGAAATATTAGGAATTGTTTCTTTGGGTTTAAATTCTCTACTTTACTAGAAAAATAAGTTTTATAAAAAAAATAAATAATTTAAGTACGATATAGTTATTCGCATTCCAGAGTTTTTGACTTAAATCATATCTCTATTAATTATTTGAGAAATATTTCTTTTCTCTTATTTAAAAGTTATAAAATAAAAATGGATATCTAAATTAATGAGAAATCTTGGATTTAATTTTAATTTTAGCTAAACTTTTAA
>CAZIEC010000028.1:0-6716 GCA_964538145.1 uncultured archaeon | reverse complement strand
TATCTAAATTAATGAGAAATCTTGGATTTAATTTTAATTTTAGCTAAACTTTTAATAATCTATAAAGATTTGCATCATTTAAATGAGAGTTATTAAGTAATACATTGAATTAAAAAGCTTGAGATGGAATATAATATTCATGACAAATGTGATGTGCAAAGAGTTATATGTTTTAATTTTTTTCTATATCAAAAGAATGTTTGAGGTAAATATAATTGTCAAGTGAAAGCGTCAAGACGGCATATCCGTATATCACTTTATTTAAAAAAGAACCGTTTAAGTCTTTCCTATTAATTAAAAGTGAGAATATCAAGCCCTTTTTCTTTAAAGATATTGAAAAAGTTAAAATAACCTTTAGAAAGTACGAAGAATATCTCATGAACAAGCCCAATAAAAATTTAGAAGATTTTTATTGGTATTTATTATTAAAAAAATATTTACATGAACAAGACACGAGTAATAATGAAAAAATATTAAATTTTATAACTGATTGTGAAGTTAAGCTCCGTGAAAAAGATCAAATTGGTTTTAAGGAGAGCCCTGATTCGAATAACCTCCCAAATATTTGGTCCACGTATCATGCTCTATCATGTTTAGTTCTTTTAGGAGAATTAAATAACTATTTATCAACAAAAGGTCATCAAGAATTTTTTCAAAAAATAAAAAACTTCATTCAAGAACACAAAAAAAATGGTAGATATTTACATTATTTAGATAAAAATTGTGGAATAACTAGTAGAGGAGAGGATCTTGAGACTCTTTATTATGTATTAGAAATTTTAACGATTTTAGGGGTAGACGTAAGGATATTAAAGAAAGAGAACAATCAATTGATTAGTGATAAAAGGAAAGAATATCCTTTAGCGTTCAAATTATTATGTCTAAAATATTTAGATTTAGAGAATGAAGTAAGGGATAAGGATTTACAAGCATTACTTCAAAATCAAACAAGGGATGGAGGTTTTAATTTTAAGAATCAAGAAGGAGATATTGATGCAACTTTTTGGATTGTTTACTTACTTGAGAATTACTCTTGGTTGATTGATTATAATCCCGTAGGAATTTATTCTTTTATAAATTTTAATCTCATGGAGCTTTTAAAAGATTTTTTAAGTAATTTAACAAGTGAAAAATTTGAAGAACTTGTGAAATTAATCATATCATTATGTTTTATTTGGAACAGACTCATTGATCATTTAGAAAAATTGATATTTAAACAATTAGAAGAAAAAAATTACATCAATGTAGATTTAATTGTAAAAACATTTGGTTTAAAATATGGAATAGACGAGATTAGTTCTTACATTGGCAATTTTTATAATTTCAAGTTGGAAATTGTTGATAATGTTAAGAATTTTTATCGATTCATTAACAACTTAAATGAAGCGCAATCTACTTTTTTTCAAGAGTTTTATGACATTTTACACCAAAAAAGCATAGTCTCATTATCAGATTTATATAAAAAGTATAGAATAAAGTATTCTAAGGAGGATTTAAAGTTCAAGGAAAAAATTCTTCCATTAATTGAGGAAATGTGTACCTTGAACTTTTTTAAAGGTAATATTAGAATTAAAAGAGGTCTCTCTTTTAAAACTAAATATTACTTTCATTTAGATTTCTTATTAGATAAAATAATCATATCCAATATGGATTTAGACTTAGAGAAGATTTTAGAAGAAAAAGCAAGAATTAGAGAGATTAAAAATGATATTTACAACATGATTTTAAAATTGAGGACGGCTCCGAGAAAAATATTTGAGGAGATTGAATCATACTTGCTCATCGATGAAATTGATTATGCTAAACATAGGTTAAAATTCCTTTTAAGAGATACGCTGATGGAAGCCGACTTTTTAAATGAAAATATAGAGAACTCTTTTAATGAAAATCTAATTTTTGTTAATTTTAATAACGCTTTAAAACATGAAATAAATGCTTGGAAAGAAATTTATTCTTCATTCCAACAGAAATTAGCCGAGATTGAAAAGGTTTTACAACAAAAAATAAATGAAAAAGAAGAAATTAAGAATTATTTGCTTCTTTTAGATGAATTAGAAAATAAAATTAAAGATATTGAAGAATATTTTAACAAAGAATTAAATAAATTTAGAAATCAATTTAATGAAGTACTCGAAGAAAGATACGAATCTGAAAAATTAAAGCAATTAATAGATTTTTTAAACAATATCTCAACCAAGTTGGAAACATACGACCAGATAATATATAACATTTCGCAAAAAATAATATTAAAAAATGAACAAATTATTGAGAAGCATAAGGTGGTCATAAATAACTGGATCAAGATAAAAGAAAATCTTATCAACGAATTCAATTTTTATGATGCGGGTTTTAAATTCTTCAATCAAATATTAGAAAAAATAAAATCGATTAAAGAAGAAGTGGAAAATGAATTCTCACAAATTGAAAATAAGGCGGAGCTTAAAATAAAAGAAAGCCGTTATCAAGAAGCTTTTGATTTAATAAAAAAACTTTCAGAATCACTAATTTCAAGGGTAAAAGACAAAATTTTGGAAATAAAAAATTTAACATCATCAAAAATCAAGAAGGAACAGAAAATTTATGCTTTATTGAAACACTTACAAAAGGAAGTAGAAAATTTAAATGAAAATATAATTGAATTGATTGCAAGTAAGGTTTCTTCTTTAAAACGAGAAGTTATTGAAGTACGCAATAGATCTCAATTAGAAAATTTCGATAGACTTGTTTCTAATAACATTATAGAATTAAATGGAATCCTAAAAAATTTAGAAGATTCATTAAACAATTTAAAAGCTAAGAACATTGGAGAAATCAATAAGGAGTTCGATAAAGCTATTGAGTTGATAAATAATTATCAAAAGAAATATATTAAGAAATTAAATGAATTAAGGAGTTTAATTCCAGATTTTGATGAAGATTCAATTACATGTATTCAATGGGAACAATATAGGGAGAAATTTTCCAATGAGATTGAAAATTTGCGAGAAAAAGCCATTAACAAGACTATTTTCAATACAATTTTCTATTTATCTGAAGAAGGAAAATCTGATAAAATTGATATCAAAAAATTATCAGATCATTTGAATATAAAATGTAAAGAACTAATTCCAAAAATAAAGAATTTAATGGAGATTTCTAAAATTCAAGGGGAATTTTACGAGGATCAAAAAGAGTTATTATTACATACTGAACATTATTATAAGATTAAAGAATTGGACAATTATCTCGAGAAAAGGTTAATAAAAAACATTCAGGAGAACATGGGTAAATTAATTGCCTTGTATGATTCTTGTTTAAAAAATGGATCCTTAGGAGCAAACTTAACAGAAATCCAGAATCGAATAAATGAACTTTCAAATTTTGATAATAAAATTCTTAATGATTTCAAAGTCAAAGTACTAGAACTAAGGATTAATCAGGAAAGAAAAGAATTTACTGAAATAAAAGAAAGATTGAATGAATTAATAGCTACATATCGAAGTTCTATTGATGAAATTGCTGAAAATTTGAAGTTCTTTATAGAAATTAGGAATTTTATTCTAGAAGAACACGAACAACTTAAATTGGAATTGGATAAGTACTTTATTAAGGTCTTTGATTTGATAGAGTCTAACAGATCAATAAACCAAATAATAGAACTTTTTAACAACAAGCAACAAAAATTTGAAACCAGAATAAAAACTGTTCAAGAAAAAATTGAAGCTAAGATGGCATCTATTTTGAATTCCTCTCCAAAAATTAAAGCATATGAACCAGAAATAAGAGAATTTTATGTAAGAACGAAAAAGGAGTTAAACAAACTTTATGAAAAGAAGATCAAAAAGATAATAGATACGATTGAAGTTATTAAATTTGAACAATATCAAAATGAATTATTAAATAGAATTAATAAGGAAAAAATTTACCTCTCACAATTATTAGGAAGCTTGCAAGCTAGAGTAGAAGATTATATTGAAACAGAACAGTTTAAACGAGCAATTTTTAAAATTAGAAAAAGGCAAAAAGATATAGATAATCGAATTAAAGAGGCAAGCAAAAATATTAAAACCTTATTAAAAGAGTTTAATAAATCCTCTAAAGGTTTCGAAATTAAAAATAAAAACTTGATTGATGATTTTGAACTTTTTTTAACAGAATTCAGTGATATTCTTCTAGAAAAGATTAAATCTGCTGAAGAGCAAATCGTTAAAGCTTATGTGGAGATGGCGATTAAGGCCGTAGCTAAAAAAGTACTTACATTAAATTTCTTACAAAATGAATTAGGTATTAAAAAACAAAAAATTCAGTTATACCTTTTATCATTAATAAGTTCCGAGCAATTAAAAGGAATGTATGATCCTCAATTAGGCATTTATTATGAGGATCCTGAAATACTAAAAGAACTTGATGAAAAAGAACTTGAAGTAATGAATAAGATGAATTATAGAATGCATAGAATATTAAGGAGATTAAAAATATTTTCAAGCCAATATGGAAGTATTATTGGATTCTTTGCTTCATTATTCGGTATTTCTTACTATATATTCATGATAAGTGGTCAAAATCCAGGAATTATTATTGGAGCCATTATTATCATTTTTGCTATTCTTACTTATTTCTTGTTTAAAAAACGAAAAGAGGAGCAATTAGTAGAAGAATAATTTTCATTCGTTTTCCATTGTTAATAGAACCCTATCTCCTACTTTTTTAAAATACCCAGAATAACAAGCTTGATTAAAATAATACCAAAATTTTTTTTCAAAAATATCTTCTTCTTTTGCATAATCTATTAATTTTGAGAAAGGTAACTCTTTTCCATTATTCCCATAGACTCTAATAAGATTAATTAGAGTTTTAATATTTTTATTTATTTTCGGTCTTCTTTCCTTAATTTGGCTTGATTTCTTACCTCTAATTTTTAAAAGAGACTTTTTTAATCGTTCTTTATCAAATTCTACCAAGTCTGAAATTAAAGTTATTCCATAAGTTTTAAATTTTTTATATTCATCCGTATTTGTAAAATTCTCTATTTCTGATAAAATATCTTCGATTGTTTTATTGGCAAGTAATTCATTCTCTTTAGCTCTTTGTTCTTCATAAGTTTTCATTAATTCTTCATTAGAAATTATATTTACGAACTCATTTATCGAAATTGGTTTTCTTATAATATTTTTAGTTAATTCTAATTGATTTGGATCAGATAAAACACACATCATCTCATTTTGTTTTCTTAAAGCAACTTTATGATAAGGAACATCAACAGTATCTCTCGTTAATAAGATGTAGCATCTTCCAGGTCCAGATCTCCCAGTTCTCCCTCTTCTTTGGATGAATCGAATTTCTGAAGGAATTGGTTCATAGAATATAATTGCATCTACATTAGGAATGTCCAATCCTTCTTCTGCCACGCTTGTTGATATTAATATGTTAATTTCTCCATTTCGAAATAATTCTATAATTTCACCTTGCTTTTTCTGTGAAAATCCTTGATCATTAAATCTACTTGCTTGTCCTATAAATTTCTCGATATTAAGTTGGTCTGAAAATTCTTCTTGTAATCTTTCTTTGAGAAATCTTGCCATATCTCGATATTTAGTAAAAATTAACATCTTTTTATTATTATAATAATCAATTTCTTCGTGAATTATGGAAATTATCTTGCTTATTTTTGGATGAGAAATTCTTGAAATAAAATCTTCATTTAATTTATTCATTATATATTTATAATGCTCAGAATTAACAATTCTCTTAGCAGCTAAAATCTCATGTTCTGCTTTTTGCTTGATACCATCTAAAAAATTTTTAAATAAAATTGGATCTTGAGTTTCTAAAATCTCTTTTCCATGAAGGATGGAAATACAAGATGAACAATAAGAAAATATGGATTCAATATTAAGATCATTTTCTCGTACAATATCAATGATTCGTGGATGATTATAATAAAGTAATTGATTAAGGTCTTCGTCCGATATTTCTTGAAGAATGCCTCCTTCATACCTTAAGGAAATTGTTAAATCTCTTGAAATGCCCAAAAAATCTAATTTTGAGTAATATGGTTTATTAGGAGGGAGTATTTTTCTTTCAATAAAAAATCTTAAATATTTTTCAAATAGACTAGCCCAAACCGCACTAATTTCTATTATTTCAACTGGTAATGAGATTTGCTCAATAATGATATCAACATCATGAATATATCGAGAGACGTCTTCATCATCAAAAGACTTGAAAATTACGGTTTCGATGAATAACTCATCGCATAATTGTTGGATTCTATCGAGATCTTTTCCTGGTGAGGCTGTTAGAGCTAAAATTTGCGGATCAGTACAGGATTGAAGATAATTTTTTGAAATAAAGCAGTAATCGTAATTTCCTCTAGCCCTGTGAGCTTCATCAAAAATTATTAGAGAAACATTCTTTAAATCGTACCTTTCAAACGAAAGATCATTTTTTATAATTTGAGGTGTAGAAACTATTATTTGTGATGTATTAAATAAAAGAAATCTTTTTTTTGGAGGTATCTCTCCAGTAAAAGAAATTATTTGATCGGAATCCACATCTAAAAAAGCTTTTAATGATTTTTCATGCTGTTTTACAAGAGGTCTTGTTGGTGCCAAGAAAATTATCTTTGAATTTGGATATTTTTCCAGAACTTTAGCAATTACCAATACAGCAATTATTGTTTTTCCTAAACCAGTTGGAAGAACAATTAAAGTGTTTTTATCTTGACATTTTTTTAT